>NZ_BAAILN010000125.1:78186-79433 GCF_054589155.1 Burkholderia sp. 3C | reverse complement strand
GTGGACGTGCCGGTGGTGCTGGTCAGCCCCACCGGCCACGACCTGCTGCATGCGCTGGCGCGCGCCCGGCGCGACGCCGCCGCGCCCGTCGCGCTGGTCAGCTACGGCGACACGCCGGCCGACCTGCGCCGCTTCGCCGCCGCGTTCGGGCTGGACATCGTGTTCGCCAGCTACCAGTCGCGCCCGGAAGCCGAGGCGCGCGTGCGCGAGCTGCAGGCACGCGGCATCGATACCGTGGTCGGCCCCGGCCTCGTGACCGATCTCGCCAGCGCGGCCGGCATGAACACCGTGTTTCTCTATTCGCACGCCGCGGTGCGCGCGGCCGTGGATACCGCGCTCGAAGTGGCGCACGCCACGCACGCCGAGGGGCTGCGCCGCCAGCGCCTCGACAACCTGCTCCAGCACTTGCGCGACGGCGTGGTGGCGCTCGATGCGCGCGGCCGCGTGGAGGCCATCAACGCGCGGTTGGCGCTGGCGCTCGGCGTCGATCCGCAAGCGGCCGTGGGCCGCGTGCTCGACGACCTGACGCCCGAGCTGGCCGCGCTGCGCGGCGCCGACGGCGACACGCTGGCGACCGTGCGCGGCGTGCGCTACGTGGTGCATCGCGGTCCGCTGGCCGCCAGCGGCGCGGCCACCGGCAGCGTGCTGACGTTCCAGGAATCGCGCGCGGTGGAGCGGCTCGACCGCACGCTGCGTTCGCAGCCGCACGCGCAGCGCTTTTCGGCGCGCTACCGGCTCGACGACGTGATCGGCGAATCCGCGCCGATGGCGCGCGTGCGCGAGCTGGCGCGCCGCTATGCCAAATCGGACGCCACCGTGCTGGTCCTCGGCGAAAGCGGCACCGGCAAGGAAATGATCGCGCAGAGCCTGCACGCCCTGAGCGCGCGCCGCGCGTTCCCGTTCGTGGCGATGAATTGCGGCGCGTTCCCCGAAGCGCTGCTCGAAAGCGAGCTGTTCGGCTATGACGAGGGCGCGTTCACCGGCGCGCGGCGCGGCGGCAAGGCGGGCCTGTTCGAAGCCGCGCATCGCGGCACGCTGTTTCTCGACGAAATCGGCGAAATGCCGCTGTCGCTGCAAAGCCGGCTGCTGCGCGTGTTGCAAGAGCGCGAGGTGGTGCGGCTCGGCTCGACCGAACCGATCCGCATCGACGTGCGGATCGTGGCCGCCACGCACCGCACGCTGCTCGACGCGGTGGAGGCCGGCAGCTTCCGCGCCGATCTCTATTACCGGCTCAACATCCTCAACAT
>NZ_BAAILN010000125.1:74934-78013 GCF_054589155.1 Burkholderia sp. 3C | reverse complement strand
CTCGCGCAGGCGGCGCGGCGCGAGCCGCGGCTCGCCACGCGCGTGCGCGACGCCGGGGATGCGGCGCGCATCGTCGCGCCGGTGGCGGGCGCGCTGGCGCGGCACCGCTGGCCGGGCAACGTGCGCGAGTTGCAGAACGTGATCGAGCGGGTCGCGGTGGAATTGGCGGAAGACGAGAGCGAGGGCGGCGAGCATGGCGATGACGGCAGCGCGCCGTTGTCGCTCGATGCGCTGTACGCGATCGCGCCGGAGCTGTTCGTGCCGGGCGAGAGCGTCGGCACGGAGGCGCTCGCCGCACCGCAGGACGCCGCGCCGACACTCCACGAACGCCGCCGCCGCGTCGAAGCCGACGAAATCCGCGCCGTGCTCGACGCCTGCGATGGCGACCGCGAGCGCGCCTGCGCCGTGCTCGGCATCAGCAAGACGACGCTGTGGCGCAAGCTGGCCGCCACCGCCGCAGGCACCGGCACCCACGCCGTCAAGCCGAAACGCCCCCGCTGAGGCGGCGCGTCGGGCGGCCTCAGCAGCGCACCGGCTCCCCCCGAAATCCCCGCAAAGCCCGCCCGGCGGGCCCTTCACGCCCACCTACCCTTCCTTCACTCCGCCTGTTGTCACATTCCGACATGAGAATTACTTTGAAGATGACAATGATTCGCATTTAATTTATAGTCGCGTCTCAATAAAAAGTGCCGTCCCGCTTCGTCCAAGCCTCGCAGGACCGATTGACGGAATGGCCGGCCCGCCCGGATTCCGAACGACGCCCTGGGACGGAGATTTCATCAATCCGTTAGTGCGTCCTATGTCATCCAGCCACCCTTCGCCCGCCTGGGCTCTTTCGCCGATCTCCTGGGCCTGCCTGTCGCTCGCGGCAGCCTGCGCCTTCCCTGCCGCCGCTTCGGCGCAAACCAGCACCGCCGCACCCGCCACCCCGGCCAGCACGTCCGCCGCGAGCGCCTCCGCCTCGCTGCCGACCGTCGCCGTCAAGGGCAAGGTCGAGGAGCTGCCCGGCGACCTGTCGCCGACCTTCGGCGGCGGCCAGGTGGCGCGCGGCACGGATTACGGCGTGCTCGGCAAGCAGCGCAACATCAACGTGCCGTTCAGCATGACCACCTACACGTCGAAGCTGATCGAAGACCAGCAGGCGCGTACGCTGGCGGACGTGCTCGATAACGATCCGGCCGTGCGTACCGCGTTCGGCTTCGGCAACTTCTCGCAGACCTTCGTGATTCGCGGCTTCACGCTGGCCGGCGACGACATCTCGATGAACGGCCTGTACGGCGTCACGCCGCGCCAGCTCGTGGCGACCGACGCGGTCGAGCGCATCGACGTGCTGAAGGGCGCCAACGCGTTCCTGAGCGGCGCCTCGCCGACCGGCTCGGCCGTGGGCGGCGGCATCAACATCCAGTTGAAGCGCGCCGACGACAAGCCGCTCACGCGCGTCACGCTCGACGGCAGCACCGGCGGCCAGGTGGGCGAGCACATCGACATCGGCCGCCGCTTCGGCAGCGAAGGCCAGTTCGGCATCCGCGCCAACCAGGCCACCAGCGGCGGCTCGACCGACATCGACGACGCCCACCACCGCGCCACCACGCAAGCGCTCGCGCTCGACTATCGCGGCGACAAGCTGCGCCTGTACGCCGATTTCCTGCATCAACGCGTGCGCGACGACGAAGGCCGCAACGTGGTACATCAGCGGCACGGGCGCGCTGCCCGCGCCGCCGTCGGCCACCGGCAACTACTCGCAGCCGTGGGCGTTCAGCGATCTGGAAGACACCGTCGGCCAGTTGCGCGCCGAATACGATTTCGCGCCGGGCTGGACGGCCTACGTGGCAGGCGGCGCGCGTCACACCGACGAGCACGGCGAATACACCTCGCCCACCTACAACGCCGCCACCGGCGCGGTCACCATGAGCCGCCTCGGCGTGCCGCACAAGGAAGACGCGCAATCGGCCGAAGCCGGCGTGCGCGGCCACTTCACGACCGGCCCCGTCTCGCACATGGTGTCGTTCGGCGCCGCCTACACGCGCCTGAACTCGCAGTCGGCCTACACGTTCGCGAATTCCTTCCCGTCGTCGCTGGTCAACCCGGCGGCGGTGCCGTATCCGGCCACGGTCGGCTCCGGCGGCGATCTGTCCGATCCGGGCACCACCGCCATGACCTGGACGCGCTCCGTCGCCGTGTCGGACACGCTCGGCTTCCTGAACGACCGCGTGCTGTTCACGCTCGGCGCCCGCACCCAGTCGATCGCCACCACCAACTACGGCTACACGGGCTCGGTCAGCAGCGTCTACAACAAGTCGGTCACCTCGCCGGTGTTCGGCCTGGTGTTCAAGCCGACCAACGACTGGGCGATCTACGCGAACCGCAGCGAAGCGCTGACGGCCGGCGACGCCGCGCCGCAGAACGCGCGCAACTTCGGCGAAGTGCTCGCCCCGTACCGCTCGAAGCAGTATGAAGTCGGCACCAAGTACGACGCGGGCAGCTTCGGCGCCGCGTTCGCGCTGTTCCAGATCGAGAAGCCGATGTCGTACACCGACCTGACCACCGGGATCTTCTCGGCGAACGGCACGGAACGTCACCGCGGCGTGGAATTCTCGGTCAACGGCGAGCCGATGAAGGGCCTGCGCCTGATCGGCGGCGCCAGCTACCTGAACGCCACGCTGCAGGACACGGCCGGCGGCGCCACCGACGGCAACCGTCCGATCGGCGTGCCGAAGTTCACGTTCACCGCGAACGTCGAATACGACCTGCCGATGCTGCCGGGCGCGACGCTGACCGCACGCTGGATCCACACCAGTTCGGAATACGTCGACACGGCCAACACCATGACGATCCCGTCCTGGAACCGCTTCGATCTCGGCGCGCGCTACAAGACGCAACTGTTCAAGAAGGACACGACGTTCCGCATCACGGTGCGCAACGTGGCGAACAAGTCGTACTGGGCGGCGGCATCGAGCGGCGGTTACCTGACGCAAGGCGAACCGCGTTCGATCTGGCTGTCGATGACGACCGACTTCTGATGATGTGAAACCGGGCCGGTTCGCCGGCCCGGGCTGCGGTTCCCATTTGCGGTGCCGAT
>NZ_BAAILN010000125.1:63032-74823 GCF_054589155.1 Burkholderia sp. 3C | reverse complement strand
TTGTTCACGGCTTGCGGCGCGCGCCGGCCTCGATTGCGGGTCTCCTCCTCTCCTCGCATCGGGCCGGCGTTGCGCGCCGCTCTTCACGCCACACCTTTCCGCTGGTTCCAACACGCCGCCCGGCCTCAGCCTGCCTCGAACGACGGGCCGCCCGTCTCGGCATTCGCCGGCTCGGCCAGCACGCGCCGGATCGCGTCGATCTCCACGAAATCGAGGCCGGAGACGGCCGCGAGAATCCGCTCGGGCGCGGTCGGGCGCCCCACCGCGTAACCCTGCACGTAATCCACGCCGATCGAGCGCAGCGCCTCGAAGGTCTTCACGTCCTCCACCCATTCGGCGATGGTGCGCATGCCGAGGTTCTTGGCGAGGTTGACGATGGATTCGACGATCGCGATGTCGGCCGGATGCTCGCACATGGTCTTCACGAACTCGCCGTCGATCTTCAGCGCGTCGGCCGACAGCGCCTTCAGGTACTTGAACGACGTGTGCCCCGCGCCGAAATCGTCGAGCGCGATGCGGATGCCCATGTCGTGCGCGCGCGCGATGAAATGCTGGCTCGTCTTGAGGTCGTGCAGCGCCACCGTCTCGGTGATCTCCAGGCACAGGAAATGGACGATCGACGCATGCGCCTCGAGCCGCCGGAAGATCTCGGCCACCACGCGCTCGTCGTTCAGCGACGCGCCGCTCAAATTCACGCAGATGAAGCGCGTCTTGACCAGCGTGTGCCGGTTGGCCTCGATCCAGTCGAGCACCATCGACAGCACCCACAAATCGATCGCGCCGATCGTGCCGGAGCGCTCGAACGCATCGATGAAATCGACCGCGCTCAGGACCGTGCCGTCCTCGCGACGCAGCCGCAGCAGCACCTCGAAATCGAGCGCCTCGCTCGCATGCGTGACCGACACGATCGGCTGCATCGCCAGCAGCAGCCCGTCGGGGATGGTGTCTTCCTTGAGCGTGCCGATCAGCGCGATATCGCGCGAGCGGCGCTCGACGTCGAGCGCGTCGCTGCGGTAGACGATCACCTTGCCGTTGCCGTCGCGCTTCGATTCGCGGCAGGCGAGATCCGCGTGCGCCACCACGTCCTGCACCGACATGTTCGGCATGCATTCGACCACGCCGATCGAGGCTCGCACGCGGAACGCGCGGCTGCCGATCGGGTAGGGCAAGCCGCTGACCGCGCTTTCGAGGCGCAGGCACAGCGCGGCGGCCTCGTCGACGCTGGTGTTGGCGAATACGCAAACGAATTCGTCGCCGCCGATCCGGCCGATGACGCCGCGCCCGTCGAGGCAGGATTTCATGCGCACCACGAGCTGGCGCAACACCTCGTCGCCGGAGGCGTGGCCGAACATGTCGTTGATCAGCTTGAAGCGGTCGAGATCGACATAGGCAACCGACCAGGGGGTGCGCGCCGCCAGCAGGCCTTCCATCACATGCTCGATGCCGCGCCGGTTCAGCGCGCGCGTCAGCGAATCGTGCTCGGCCAGGTAATGCAGCCGCGCGACGGCCTCGGCGCGCTCGGTGACTTCCTCCAGCGAGCCTTCGTAGGCGTTCTCGGAGAAGATCGCGCGCAGCGAGTAGCGGTGGTTCATGGTGTGCGCGTCGTGCGCACCGTTGATTTCGATCGCGCTCGCGCCGCCCCGCATGGCCAGCTCGCGCAGTTGCGTCCACGAGCCCTTGTCGAAGAAGTCGAGCCAGAGCCGCTGGCGGTAGGTATCGCGATCGAGGCCGAGCATCGACAGCAGCGCCGGGTTCGCACGCGCGAAGCGGCCGTCGGGATCGAGCGTGAACAGGCCGATCGGCGTCAGTTCGTAGGTATTGCGCAGTTCGGTTTCGGATTTCTGGCGGCGGGCGCGGTCGGCGCGCATCTGCTCGGCGATCGCGAACGCGGCCATCATGCTCGACGCCAGCGAGGTGGCCACCGGGTTCAGCACGCCGAACAGCAGGCGCGTGCCGAGCGCGGCCGCGAACACTTCGGACAGGATCGAGAACAGCACCACCGACAGCGACGCCACGTACCAGATCACGGTGCGCGTGCGGGCGCGCAGCAGCATCTGCGCGAGCACGAACAGCAGCATCAGCATGCCGATGCCGGCCAGCGCCCACAGCGCGGGGATATACAGCCGGTACGGCAGCACCACGGCCAGCAGCAGCATCAGGCCGCCGCCCACCTGGACGATCTTCAGCAGCCACAGCAGCGACACCTGGCCGATCTCGCGGCGGAACAGCCGCCCGAACAGCGAGACCGTCACGATGTAATACACCGAGAACGTCAGTTGCCGGACGAAGTCGATCCAGTTCGGCGGGATCGTGTGGTCGAGCCAGATGTTGTCGAAGCCGAGCGCGTTGGCGGCCAGGCGCTGGTTGCCGACCAGCCACACCGCGAACACCACGTAGGTCCACTCGCGGTTGATCACGGCCGTGACGAAGATGAAGATCGCCAGCGTCAGCAGGCCGCCGCAGATCAGCGAGGCGCTGCGCTCGAACTGCAGGCGCGTGGCCGACAGCGCGCGCCCGGTCAGGCGGCTCGCCGTGACGTAGGCCGGGCCGCTGTAGAAGCCGCGGCAGAGGATCGCCGCACCGTCGTTGGCCGCGTCGATACGCAGCGCGAAGCCGGCGGCGGCCGTCTGCATCGCGCCTTGCGTGGTGATGCGGTCGGCGCTGCCGAGCGGCGCGAGTGTATCGGCGTTCCAGCACGACAGCGATTTGGCATGCCGCGACGCGAAGGCGACGTAATTGTGGGTATCGGGTTGCGCGGCGGCCGGCTGGCCGTCGAGCCGCATCCAGACCGGATACTCCGACAGATGGGTGCCGAAGCGCAGGGTGACGGGCGCGGCGTTCAGCTCGCGCGCGGCGTCGGCCCGCGAGGCCTGGCCGGTGCGATCGATATAGGCATGAAAGCCGAGCGGGACGGTGTCGATCGCCACATTGCCCGACGGCGACACGGAGAAGAACAGCGCCGTGGCAACGGCGAGCAGCGCGGGGACGAGATAGATGGAGAACAGATCGAAGCCGCGGTCGAAAAATCGCCCGCTGGTCAGCTGTCTGAATTCTGAAACCCACTCGGACAGCCGCATAACCCCTCTCCTCCTGTCGCACCCCGAAACGTTCCCGATTCTAATCGGCCTTCATGCAATCCGCTGCCTTTAAATGTGAAGGATGATGACCGAAAACGGCCCACGCGCCCGGCCCGAAGGCCGGGCGTGCCGGGCATCGCGAAACGCTGCGGCCCGGCCCGTGCATCAGGCCCGGCGCGGCGTCACGTCGATGTCCGGATGATGCGTCTCGAACACATAGCCATACAGAGGATGCTGTACTTCCGCCCAGCGGCGCTGCGCCGCCGCAACCGGCTTGGCCAGCACCCGGTGCGGCATGCCGCCGACGTGCGCCATCGGGAAGAACTCGTTCGCGCCGAACACATCGTCGAACAACATCGACTGGTAATCACGATCGAGCGGCGAGCGTGCCGTGATCACCATCCAGTCGATCGCCGCTTCACGGCAGTACGTGAACAAGGCCTTGCATAGCGCGACTTTCACCGCGCGGCCGATCATGCCGCCGCGCACCGCCAGCCGGGTTGCCTCGGCGAGCCGGCAATCGGTCAGCCAATCGGGCAGCGCCACCGACGCTTGAAGCGGCAACGGCCCATGCGCGTTGGTCTGAATCCGCATGGTGCCGACCGGCTCGCGATCGAGACGCGATTCGGCCAGCAGCACGACCGTGTCGTGACGGCGGTCGATCGCCTCGACCGCCATCGTGTCGGCGAATTCCGGCGTGTGACGGCCATAGGCCGAGCGGCGCATGGCCACCACGCGCTCGAGATCCGCTTCGTCGTAGACGGCGCGGATCGTAAACGGCAGGCGTTCGCTGCGCAGCGGCAGATCGACGGGCGGGATGATCGGGTCGACAAGCAGCGAACCGGTGGCGAGAAGGGAAGGATTAACGCGATCCATGGTGAGCTCCGTAGCATTTCGTGGAAAAGACGTCGTGCGATGCGCCCGCCATTCGGGCAAACCGCGACGCGAATCGAGATTCGCACGAAACAACTATCTGAAACGTCACGAAAGACCGC
Source organism: Burkholderia sp. 3C (assembly GCF_054589155.1). Lineage (NCBI taxonomy): Bacteria > Pseudomonadati > Pseudomonadota > Betaproteobacteria > Burkholderiales > Burkholderiaceae > Burkholderia > Burkholderia sp. 3C. Next base: position 70,751 of record NZ_BAAILN010000125.1, on the reverse strand, counting down.
TTACCTACCTGGAATAATTGATGAATTTCCATTCCCGATTCATTGATAAGAATTGGGGGTCGGGAAACGGATCGGACAAGTCGCCCGGCATCGTGCCCGCCGATGCCGAATGGCACTTTGGAAAGCCTTGCCGGCGCTGGCTTTTCAGCAATTTTCCGGCAATTTACGGGGTTGGACTAATCGAGGTGCAACCCGGTTTCGAGGTGATTTCCTGAATGGCGCAACGATGATTTTTACGGGAGTTCTCCGGCTCTGTAATAAATCAGCGACCGCTGAAAAGGAGGCGGGGAGGCGAATTGAATCGGGGGCGGCCACGGCGCGCGATGCGGCGAAGCGCGGGCGGATGTGCTGAAAAACGTGGGGTGCACTTATTAGGTGCGCAAGCAACCATCCGTCGGCAGCAATGATTTCCGTGCGAATGCGCGGCCTGCTGCCAGGCATTCGCACGAAGCGCCGATGGCGAATGTTTCGGCGTACTGCGGCGTGTTGCCGGATCTTTCCGGAGCCGACTCGGGGCCGCTGAACGGCTCGCCCGGTTCAGACAGCAGCGCGCGTCGTCTGACGTTGCTCGCCGAGGCCGGCGATCCCGAGACGCACCGTCTGGCCCGGCTTCAGATAGACGGGCGACGGCTTCACGCCCATCCCCACGCCGGGCGGCGTGCCGGTCGAGATCACGTCGCCGGGTTGCAGGCTCATGCAGCGCGACAGGTAGGCGATCACCTTCGCGACGCTGAAGATCATGGTGCGCGTATTGCCGTTCTGGTAGCGATGGCCATCCACTTCGAGCCACAGGTCGAGCTGCTGCGGATCGGCCACCTCGTCGCGCGTGACAAGCCACGGGCCGATCGGGCCGAACGTGTCGAACCCCTTGCCCTTGTCCCATTGGCCGCCGCGCTCGATCTGCCATTCGCGCTCGGACACATCGTTGATCACGCAGTAGCCGGCCACGTAGTCGAGCGCATCGGCTTCGTCGACGTTCTTGCAGGCGCGCCCGATCACCACCCCCAGTTCCACTTCCCAATCGGTCTTGACCGAATCGCGCGGAATCTCGATGCCGTCGTCCGGCCCGCACACAGCGCTGGTCCATTTCGCGAAAACCACTGGTTCGGTGGGCACGGCCAGCCCCGATTCCGCCGCGTGATCGGCATAGTTCAGACCAATGCAGACGAACTTGCCGATCTGGCCGACGCACGCGCCGATGCGCGGCGCGCCGGGCACGAGCGGCAGCGCACCGACGTCGAGCGCACGCAGCCGCTCGAACGACACATCCGACAGCGCGTCGCCGGCGAGATCGGGGATCACCGCCGACAGATCGCGGATCTGGCCTTGCGCATCGAGCAGACCGGGCTTTTCCTGGCCCACCGGGCCGTAACGCAACAGTTTCATGACGAGCTTCCTCCGGTTGAACCGCCGGACCGGCGGCGACGACCGATTGTGCCTGCGTTGCCACCCGCACGCGGCGGCCGGAAATCTACCGTTGCGCGTGCAGGCGCGTGCGATAAACGGACACGCTGCCGACGTAATGCTTAGTGAAATACGACGATTATCGGGTCACGATCGCATCGGATGTTGTCACATGACAACACGTTGACAACGCTCGGACACGACCACCACCACGAAGCGGCGGGCCTCTCGCCTGATTGAGGAAATTCGGCTCGAACCCCACTACTAAATTCGCTCGCCAACCGGGCGATATCATGCCTACGATCCATTCCTTTTCGTTTACCTCTTCTCGATAAACAGCGTCATCGATTCCCCCGCTCCTGGCGTTCGCTCGATGGCGGCGTAGCGCGTTCACTGCCAGACGCACTGTGCCGACTGCAATTCCTGTAAGCCCCGGCCGGGCACGCTCGCCGCTTCGTCGGCTCACGGGCGCCCGGCCATGCAATGACGAATCACCATGCCGATCACACCTGCAGCTTTCTCGAAACCCGCCACGCCCCCCTGCACCCTCGAGGAAGTCGAGCGTTACCGCGCACCGGCGCTCGACAAGGGGCTCGATATCCTCGAACTGCTTGCGGAGCAGAAAGAAGGCCTGACCCGCACCGAAATCACCAAGCAACTGAGCCGCAATGCGAGCGAGATCTACCGGATGCTCGAACGCCTGGTGGCGCGCCAGTACGTCACGCGTTCGTCGGGAGGCGACCGCTACACGCTGAGCCTCAAGCTGTTCGCGCTCGCCCATCGCCATCCGCCGATGAGCCGCCTGATCGACGAGGCGTTGCCGCTGATGCAGCGTTTCGCCGACACGGCCGGCCAGTCCTGCCACTTGTCCGTCTACGATCGCGGCAGCCTGCTCGTGATCGCGCAGGTGGACGACCCGGGCGCGTGGGGCATCACCGTGCGCCTCGGCTCGCGCGTCGGCCTGGCCGACACCGCCTGCGGGCAATTGATGCTGGCGTTCCAGACCCGAGGCCAGCGCGAGCACATGGCCGGCCAACACGCGAAGCTGGCCGGTGCGGCGCCGTTCGACGCCGCCGCATTCGAAGCCACCGCCACGACCCTGCGCGCCGACGGCTGTCTCCGCCAGGAATCGCGTCGCGCCTACGGCGTCACCGATCTGGCGTTCCCGGTGCTCGGGCCGTCGGGCCATGCCATCGCGGTGCTGACCTGCCCGTACGTGCAGCGGATCGACGCGGCCGGCGGCCCGTCGCTCGACGACGTCACCGAACTGCTGCGCCGCACCGCAGGCGGGCTGTCGATGAGCGACCTGCACGCGGCTTGAGCCGGGCTTGAGCCGAGCCTGAGCCGGGCTGAGGCACGAGCGGGACCGCGAGCGGACATCGAGCGGTGTTTCGCCCAGCGAATCACTCGTGCGGCGCAACGGCGCGCAAGCCGCGAGAGGCCCGCCGGTGCTCGCTTGCACCGGCTCGCGACCGCCGCGCGAACCGGAAACGGCAAGCGCGTGCTGGATCGCATCGCCGCACGACGCTAAAATGGCGGCCCCTTCCGCAAACGACGCCCGCTTACCGAGCGGCGCGCTCACGATGACCCTCATGGCCAAACTTCTGACCGATCTCGAATTCCAGCGTTTCTCCGAACTTCAGCAGAAGCAGGCAAGCTTCACGATCACGCCCGAAGAGGCGGATGAACTGCGCGATATCGTTGCCCGCGCGCAGAAAAAGCGCGACGACCGCGCGGCCGCCATGCAGGCGATCGAGTCGTACATCACGCAATTCGATATCTCGCCCGACGAACTGTTCTCGCCCGAACAGATCGGCGACGCGGCTCGCACCTACGGCCTGATCTCGGCCAGCAAGAAGGAGCGCGTGCTGCCGCCGTCCATCACGTTCAACGGCAAGCCCTACCAGTGGACCAAGACGCTGCCCGACGACGTGCGCGCCGCCCTGTTCGACGCCTTCACGGGCGGCGAATCGGTGAAGCGCTTCATCGCCATGCCGAAGGACACGGCGCGCTCGGCCCTGACCATCGCCCGCCTCGAACGCGAAACCGGCGCCGTCTATACCGAACCGCTGCTCGAAGAGCTCGCGCTGTCGCGTGCGCTGATCGACGACGCCGCCACCAAGCTCGCCGCGTAAATCGCGTGCGGCGCGGGCTTCGTGCCCGCCTGCGCCGGGGCTATGCTGCAGCAGCGACCGCATCGCGCGTCGCTGTATCGCCCCGGTGCCTCCTCCTGTAAAGCCTCACCTTCTCCCTCCCGAATCTCCTCACCTTCGCCGCATCTCCGGCAACGCGCTCACGCCTGCAGCTTCATTCGGAATGCAACCACACTCGGCTCCTCGCCCGACGACACCGTGAATCCCGCTGCCCGCGCAAGGCCGATCATCGCGCTGTTCTCGCGCAAGGCCTCGCCGATCAACCACCGGGTGCCGCGCGAACGCGCGTAATCGATGATCTGCGCCATCAGCAAACGGCCCAGGCCATTGCCCTTCTGATCGGGACGAATCGCGATCGCAAACTCGGCAGTTTCGTTATCGGGATCGGCCACGGCGCGCACCACGCCGAGCGTCTGCCGCTGCCCGCCCGCTACCTCGGCCGTGGCGATCAGCGCCATCTCGCGGTCGTAGTCGATCTGCGTCATGCGCGCGACCTGCGAGTGATCGAAGCTGCGGATCGAACCGAAGAAGCGCATGCGCAGATCGTCGGGCGTCATCGCGCCGAGCAACGCCGTATGCGCAGCCTCGTCCTCGGGGCGAATCGGCCTCACCGTCATCGTGGTGCCGCGCCAGTCGACGCGCTGCTCCAGCCGGCGCGGATACGGCATGATCGCCAGCCGCCCGCGCCCGGTGGCGAACCGCAGATGCACGTCGCCAATCTCGACGCGTTGCGTCAACACGCGCAACGCCAGCGACAGCCCGACCAACTCCCGCACCTCGCACACCGCCTGCGACAGCGCCATCAGGGCTTCGAGCAACGGCTCCGGCGCGGCCCGCTGCGCGTACGGCGAACGGCGCACCACCGCGCGCGCCAGCACGGTGTTGAACGGCGGCAAGGCATACACGACGAACGGCGAGGAAGCGCCATCGGCCGACGGCACCGAATAACGGAACACCGGGCCGAAGTTCTGATCGTCCATCATCTCGACACCCACCGTGACGATCAGCGAATCGGCATCGGGCGCATCGTCGCGCGCGGCCCGCAAGCCGAAGTGCGCGAGCCAGTTCGCCGCCTCCTCGCCGCTCGACTCGACGGGGCCGCGCGCGGCGGCAGCGCGCGCTACTTCCTGCGCCTGTGCGACCGAGGCCGGGGTTTCGGGCGGCAAGCCCTCCGGCGTCTGCATCAGCAATTCGCGGCCGAGACGGTAATCGACGAGGCGCGCATAAGCACGCGCCAACCGTTGCGGTGTGGTGTGCACGGGAATGCCGTTCGCGTGCAGCGCATCGCGCACGGCCGCATCGACACCGCCGAAAAAGCACGCGACGATACCGCGCGGAGCCGTGCGCTGCGCCTCGATCAGCTCGCGTGCCACGGCATCCACGGGCGCGCTGTGAGAAGTTGCATGTACAACGAACAGCGTGCCGGCATGACCTTGCGCGCCGAGCGCACGTACCGCCGCGCCGAACGCCTCGGGCCGCGCATCGTCGCCGAGCAGCAGCGGGTTGCCGGCCTCGATTCCGCGCGGCATCGGCATCACGGCCGCCAATGCGGCCGTGGCGGCGGGCGACCACGGCGCGAGCGTCAGGTCGCCCGCTGCGCCGAGTGCATCCACGGCGAGCTTCGCCACGCCCGCATCGCTCGTGATCACGGTGGCCGCGTTGCTGGTGGCGATGCGGCCGATGCCGAGCGTTTCGATCTCGTCGAGCAGATCGTCGAGCGCCTCCACGCGCACCATGCCGGCACGCTGGAATGCCGCCGTATAGAGCGCATCGCCGGGATCGGCGCGGCCGGTGCGCAAGGCCAGCACCGGCTTGTTGCGCGCGGCGGCGCGGGCGGCCGACATGAACTTGCGCGCCGATTTCACGCTGTCGAGTTCGAGCAGGATCGCTTTGGTGGACGGATCGCTCGCGAGGTAATCGAGCACGTCGCCCGCATCGACATCGGCCTCGTCGCCCAGCGCGACCGCGTGCGAGAAACCGAGCCCGCGCGCATGCGCCCAGCCGAGCGCGGCATTGGTGAGCGCGTTCGACTGCGATACCCAGGCCACGCCACCCGCCGTGGCGCGATAGGCCGGTGCGCCGAAATGCGCGTTCAGGCGCGGCGTGACGATGCCGAGGCTGCCGGGGCCGACGATGCGCAACAAGTGCGGCTTCGCCGCTTCGAGCGCACGCTCGACCGAAGCGCGCTCGCCCGCCGTGCGAGCTTCGCCGACCAGGATCGCACCGCGCGCGCCCAGCGCGCCGAGCTGCTTGACGATGCCGGGCCAGGTGGCGGGCGGCGTGCAGACCACCGCCATCGACGGCGGCGCCGGCAACTGCGAGACACGCGCATACACGCGCAAGTCGCTCAGTTCGTCGTACTTGGGATTGACGGGCCACACCGGCCCGCCGAAGTCGCCATCGAGCACGCGGCGCCAGACGATCGCACCAATACTGCCTTCGCGGCGCGACGCGCCCACCACGGCGACTGACTTCGGCTGGAACAACGCATCGAGATTGCGAACGGTCACGGTGCCTCCTTCTCGGGTTGCCGCGTGAGACGCGACGGTGAGCCGTAGCATAGGCGAAGGCCCCGGGGCTGCCTATATGCCGAACGGCCGACTACCGCGGCGCGCAGATCCACATCACGATGTCTCTCGATCGCACGACGCGATGGCAGGCGGCAGGCCGGCATCCGTCATGCAAAGGTGAGCCAATGCGGGAGGCAAGGTGAGAACGTTCGGGATCGAGGGTGAGGAGATTCGGGAGTGCCTTCCAGGTGCGTGCCGCACGGCGCCGAGCGGCGCGTGGCGGCGAACCCGGTTCAACGTGCCAATGCGCGATGCCGATGCGCAAAATAGCCGAAATCACCGGTCATTATTGGTATTTAACCGGCAATTTACGCATCATTGCGTTGGATTGATTTCGGGAAACACAATTTCCGAATTGTTTCACACGAGCGTGAAACCGCAAAAACAAAACGGCGCGAACGACCTGCGGTCGATTCGCACCGTTGGAGAAAGCGCCAAAGGTGAGGTTTTTCGGGAATCACTCCTTGATCAGGAAGCGGTTCCGATTCTTGCCGAGCCAGGCCGGCGCGCGCCCGCGCCCGCTCCAGGTGTCGCCCGTCTTCACGTTCAGGTATTTGGCAGGGAGCGGCTTCTTCGGTTTGGCGGCAGTGGCAGCGTCGCGGAAACCAAGCTCTTCAGGCGTGATGTCGTATTCCGCGATTTTCGCCTTGATATCGGCAATCGCGTCGGTGGTGGCCTTTTCGCGTTCCTTGTCGATTTTCTGCTGCAGCTTCTCGAGCTGCACGGTCAGTTGCCTATAAGTCGCCATATCGGATCGCACTCCGTGTTTGGTTATTTGGACAGTATAGAAATCAAATTACGCGGGGTTGATATTTTTTCGTATTGCGTCCCGGCTGACCGACGAGACGCCACCGCTCAATTGGTGCTTTTGGCTTTACATGCGAACAGCAGCGTGCGGCTGCCGTTATCGACGGATTGCTGGATCGTATCGACATCGCCGCCGCAAATGCCGCGCGCATTCTCGAAACAGGTATCCCACGGGCCGCCGGCGGGGCAGGAAACCTGCGTCGTCGCGCGCCCATCGGAAGTAAATAACGGTGCACCGCCGCCGCAGCCTGCGAGGCTGGCGAACAGGGCAAACGCCAGGAAAAGTCGTGCGGTCGGCTTGCGTGCCGAGGGCACCGTCGCCAATCGATGTGTCATGGAGGGTTCCGGTCTGTGTGCTTTCGAGACGACGCGAGTATGCCATGCCATATGGCGTGGCAGTCGATTCGGCCGACCAGAAAACACGTCATTTTTGAGGCAAACGGTTCAACGGACAAACCCGTCGACCCAATGCGCGAGCCGGGTGCGGCATCCTCGTTTCGAAACAGGATAGGGAGCGGCTTTGCACCGCACGAAAGCACCAGCGGCAACATCAACCCGGCGCGGCGATTGCTGCGCGAACCACGGCTTGCCGGCTGCCTGACAGGACCTGACAAGTTCACGGCGACGGGCAGCATTCAGCCGTTAAACGCAAGCCGTGCGATCGCGCCGTATCGCCGACTTCGCATACCGAAGCCATATTCAAGGCCATACCTCAGATTTATCTTGTTGAAACATGCTGAATATTCTTAAACATTCGATATACCGCCCGGTATATTCAGCCGTCG
>NZ_BAAILN010000125.1:0-62933 GCF_054589155.1 Burkholderia sp. 3C | reverse complement strand
CAATCGTCACGCCGAAACGCACTCGGCGGCACGATTACGGAACTTGAAAAATAAACGCGATCGGGCCGCATCGGCCGATGCGGCGGTTTCAGGCCTCGATACCGAGCGCGGCGATCTTCTTGTAAAAGGTTGCGCGCCCGATGCCGATGCGGGCGGCGGCTTCGACAACGCGGCCGCCGCTCGCCGCCAGCGCTTCGTTGAGGAAGCGTCGTTCCCATTCGGCAAACGCATCGGCGTAGGCAACGGTTGCCGCCGCAACGGTTTCGGGGGCGGCATCGGGCTCGGCGGCAGCCGGCGTCACCTCCCGCACGATATCCGTCGTACGCGACATCGCGCCCGCCGTCGTACCCGCGCCCACGAACGGCGCCAGCACCTCGGCGTCGATCAGCGCGCTGTCCGACAACATCAACGCGCGTTCGAGCGTGTTGCGCAGCTCGCGCACGTTGCCGGGCCAGGTTTGCGCGGCGAGCAGGCGCAAGGCGTCGGCGGTCAGGGTGCAGTGCGCGGCGTGCCCGTGCTGCGCGGCCAGTTCTTCCAGCGTCGCGTAAACGAGCGCCTCGATATCCGAGGCGCGTTCGCGCAACGGCGGCAGGTTCAGCGTCAGCACGTTGAGCCGGTAATAGAGATCGGCGCGAAAGCGGCCGGTTGCGACCAGCGCCGGCAGATCGGCCGAGGTCGCCGCGATGATCCGCACGTCGGCGCGCACGATCCGGTTCGAGCCCACCGGCTCGAACTCCTTGTCCTGCAGCACGCGCAGCAGCTTGCCCTGCAGCGGCAACGGCATGTCGCCGATCTCGTCGAGCAGCAGCGTGCCGCCATCGGCCAGCTCGAACTTGCCGATACGGCCCTTGCGGTCCGCGCCGGTATAGGCGCCCGGCGCCGCGCCGAAAAATTCGGTTTCGAGCAGGGCATCGGGAATCGCCGCCACGTTGACGGTCACGAGCGGCTTCGAGGCGCGCGCGGACGCCGCGTGGATCGCATGCGCGAGCAGTTCCTTGCCGGTGCCGGTTTCGCCGAGCAGCAGCACCGGTGCATCCACGAGCGCGGCACGGCGCGCTTGCCGCTTGGTTTCCAGGCTCGCCGCGCTGGTGCCGACGAAGCTCGCGAACGTGTATTTCGGCCGGCGCGCCTGCGCCAGCGAACGCTGCGCGGCAAGCAACTCCTGCTGCACCTGCATATAGCGCGCGAACAGCGGCGTGAGCGTCTTCAGTTCGTCGAACAGGGCGAAGCCGATCGCGCCAACCGTCTCGCCGGCCTCGTCGAGCAGCGGCAGCCGCGTGACAACGAGCGGCTCGCGGCCGGTTTCCATGATGTCGAGCAGGGTGGGCCGCCCGGTCGCCACCACCTCGCGCATCAGGCTGTGCGGGATCACCGCCTCGCAATCGAGCCCGATTGCCTGCTGCGGATCGGCGAAGCCGAAGCGCGCCGCATAACGGGAATTGATCCAGACCACGCGCGCATCGCGGTCGACGATCAGCGTACCGGCGCTCGAATGCTCGAAGGTGCGGAACAGCGATTCGGCGGCCCGCGCCAGCACGTCGCCGTAGCCTGCCGGCAGGTTCGACCAGTCGTTCATCATGGTGTCGTCGTCTCCGTTTATCGTCGGAGCATGCATGCCGTCTCCGAATCGGGACGGATTATCTCATTGTGTAGACACACGTCCAAAACCGGCTTGGCCTTGCCCGGACGACGTTCGATGTCGTTTTCCGGCACCACGCAACAGGCTTTGTCCTGGAATCGGGACAGCTTCGGTAGAATCGATCGCGACAATCGCACCGCACGCGGCAAAATTCCGAACAAATCGGCATGTATCGGCCGAGAGCCGAGGCAGCAAGCGCGCTGGCATGGAACCTGCGTTACAGCGTCGATTCTGCAAATCGGGCAGCACACGCCCCGGCAGCACGTGTGGACGGGCACACACCGGCCACATCGAAAGAATCAATAAATAGGAGACTCACTTGTCATTCATCATCGTCCTTGCTGCGCTGGCGTTCCTGATGTTCGCCGCCTACCGCGGCTACAGCGTGATCCTGTTCGCGCCGATCGCCGCACTGGGCGCCGTGCTGCTCACCGATCCCGCTGCCGTCGCCCCCGTCTTCTCGGGCATCTTCATGGAGAAGATGGTCGGCTTCGTCAAACTGTACTTCCCGGTGTTCCTGCTCGGCGCCGTGTTCGGCAAGGTGATTGAGCTGTCCGGCTTCTCCGAGTCGATCGTCGCCGCCGCGATCCGCTATATCGGCCGCTCGCGCGCCAATGCGGTGATCGTCGCGGTCTGCGCGCTGCTGACCTACGGCGGCGTGTCGCTGTTCGTGGTGGTGTTCGCCGTCTATCCGTTCGCGGCCGAACTCTATCGCCAGAGCAACATTCCGAAGCGGCTGATGCCGGGCGCGATCGCCCTCGGCGCGTTCTCGTTCACGATGGATTCGCTGCCGGGCACGCCGCAGATCCAGAACATCATCCCGTCCACGTTCTTCAAGACCACCGCATGGGCCGCGCCCGTGCTCGGCACGATCGGCTCGGTATTCATCATCATCGTGGGCCTGACCTACCTCGAATGGCGTCGCCGCGCCGCGATGGCCAAGGGCGAGGGCTACGGCACGTCGCTGGTCAACGAGCCGGAACGCGTCGAAACCAGCTCGCTGCCGAACCCGATACTCGCCGTTGCGCCGCTGGTGCTGGTGGGCGTGGCGAACTTCCTGCTGACCAAGTGGATCCCGCAGTGGTACAGCGGCGCGAGCTACACGGTGCCCCCCGAAGTGCTGCCGGGCCTGCACGCGCCGGTCACCACGCCGATCAAGACGGTGGTGGCGATCTGGTCGGTCGAGGCCGCGCTGCTGCTCGGCATCCTGCTGGTGGTGATCACGGCGTTCCCGCGCGTCAGCGCGCGTTTCGCGACGGGCACCAAGACGGCCGTCGGCGGTGCGTTGCTGGCCGCCATGAACACCGCGTCGGAATACGGTTTCGGTGGCGTGATCGCCGCGCTGCCGGGCTTCCTGGTGGTGAGCGACGCGCTCAAGAGCATCCCGAATCCGCTCGTCAACGCGGCCGTGTCGGTCAGCTCGCTGGCCGGCATCACCGGCTCCGCCTCGGGCGGCATGAGCATCGCGCTCGCCGCCATGTCGGATACCTTCATCAAGGGCGCGGAAGCCGCGCACATTCCGATGGAAGTCCTGCACCGCGTGGTGGCGATGGCCAGCGGCGGGATGGATACGTTGCCGCACAACGGCGCGGTGATCACGCTGCTGGCCGTGACCGGCCTCACGCACCGCGAGTCGTATCGCGACATCTTCGCGGTCACCGTGATCAAGACGCTCGCCGTGTTCTTCGTGATCGCCTTCTACTACGCAACCGGCCTGGTCTGACGGATCGCGCGGCGCGCCGGCCGGCATGGCGGCGCGCGCAACACCTTGGTGCATGGCTGCGTGGTGCCACGCCGCGCAGCCCGTTCGCTGCCCAGACCGCCGCATCCCCTCTTCTCCGAATCAAAAAAGCCGTACCGCCGGCCGCCCCGATCGGCATCGATTTTCCGCGTCGCCGCGCCACCTTGGCCGGCCGTTCCGGGCCGTCGCAATGGTCAGTTCGATGAACGCGATATGTCAGACCAGCCGTCCGTTTTGCGGCGTCTCGAATCTCGAAATTGTCGTTGCAACTGACCGGTTCGCGTTACACTGCGCTGGAGCAGTTCGCAAGACAACATCTTCCATTGACACGATACGAGGACTTGTTCGATGCGCACGACCGGTGCTTCCGGGGCGATGGCCCTCCTGAGCGAACTGGATTCGGCCGATGGCCGCGAGCTGCGCTCGCTGCGGCTCGAAGCCACCGACGACGGTAAAAGCGTGTTGCTGATCGAGGTCGACGAGCGCAAGCCCGGCATCCATCGCGAAGTACGCTACGAAATCACGCCGGCCGAGCTGATCGCCGCGATCCGTTCTCATGGCGCGGAGCTGCCCGGCGAATCGCACATTGCCGCCACCTTCGCCCGCACGCCCTCCTGATTCCCTGTCGTTACGGTGAGCAAGCGCCGCTCGCTTCGCTCACCGCTTCATCCGGTCGCCCGACCTACGCTCAGTTGACTTGAAAAAGGCCGATAATCGGCCCATCTGCGTTGCTTCCACTCATTGCCTTTTTTTCGCGCCACGTTCGCCATGCTGCATGATCTCGTCGTCCGCTACGGACCGCTCATCGTGTTCGTCAATGTGCTGGCAGCCGCGCTCGGCCTGCCCGTGCCCGCGATGCCGACGCTCATCCTGTTCGGCGCGATGGCCACCCTGCACCCCGACATGATCGGCATGCAATTGCTGCCGGTGCTGCTGCTCGCCGTGGCGGCCGCGGTGCTGGGCGATTCCGCCTGGTATCTGGCCGGGCGCCACTTCGGCGGCCGCACGCTCAAGACGCTCTGCCGGCTGTCGCTGTCACGCGACAGTTGCGTGAAAAAAACCGAGCAGTTCTTCGGTCGCTGGGGCGTGCGCGTGCTGGCGATCGCGCGCTTCGTGCCGGGCCTCTCGCTGGTTTCGGTGCCGATGGCCGGCGCGCTCGGCACGCCTTACCGCACGTTCGTCGGCTACGACGCACTCGGCGCGTTGTTGTGGGCCGCGGTCGGCCTGCTGGTCGGGCTGCTGTTCGCCGAGCAGATCGACTGGCTGTTTACCGGTGCGAGCCAGTTCGGCCAGGCGGCGCTGGTGCTGATCGGCCTGCTGCTCCTGCTGTATGCGAGCGTGCGCTGGTCGCGTCGCCGCGCGCTGCTGCGTACGCTCGCCAATGCGCGCATCGACGTGGCCGAACTCGAACGGATGATGCTCGCCGACCCGTCGGCGCTGCCGGTGGTGGTGGACGTGCGCTCGCCCGAACATCGGCGCCTCGATCCGTTCTCGATTCCGGGCGCGGTGTTCGCCGACGAGCGCAACGTGCGCGAATTCTCGCTGCGTTATCCGCTCGGGCAGAAGTTCGTCGTGTATTGCTCGTGTCCGAACGAGGTGTCGGCCGCGTTGATGGCCAAGCGCCTGTCGGACGCCGGCTTCACCGACGCCCTCACGCTGCGCGGCGGCCTCGACGCGTGGCGCGACACGGGCCACACGCTGGCCGGCATCGAACCGGCCGGCATCGCGCCCGCGCCGAAAACGGCCTGACGCAGCCGCCGCTCAGAACACCGACACCGGCAGGTTCACAACCAATCGGTACTCCTGATTGGTGCTGTCCGAGTAGTGCGCCGAGCCGACGTGCCACATCGCGATGAAGGTGATCTTCGTATCCTTGAGGCGGCCGCTCTGGATCGTGTACGAAGGGATGAAACCGAACTCGTGGTGGCGGCCCTGCACCGGCAGGCCGTCCTTCCAGTAGATGCCGGCGTGCGTCGGATCGTTCGCGGCGCCCGCCGAACCGTCCGCGCCCCAGCCCGTCAACCCCCACACCATTGCCTTGAAGCCGGGCAGCCCGGCATCCTTGCCGTAGAACGTGTAGCGCAACTGCAGCGATTTTTCGTGCGGCGCGTTGTAGTCCACGTCCATCGAATCGACCAGGAAGATGCCGTTGGTTTCGTTCAGGTAATCGAAGTATTGATCGCCGAGCACTTGCTGAAACCCGAGCAGCAATTCATGCGGGCCATGCTGCGCGGCGAGCGACAGGCTGTACGCGTTGTTGTCGATCTTGCCTTGCCGCGCGTCGCCCGTATCGTGTGTCGAATAGACGTTGCCGAAGCCCGTCCATTTCACGCCGCTCGGCGCGCCGTAGCTCTGCCGCACCGACGCGTAATACTGGTTCCACACGTTCTCGGCCTGGTTCGCGTAGAGCGCGACGGAGCCGGTGGGCGAGTAATCCCAGGTGCCGCCCGCATACGTGAGCCGATCGATCCGCGTGCCGCCGTATTGCGAGGTCAGATCGACCAAGGTCGAACGGCCGCGTGCATCGGTCTTCGTGAAGCTGCCCGCTTCGAGCATCACGTTGCGAAATTCGTTGCTGACGATGGTTGCGCCGAGAAAGGTCGGCGGCAGCGCACGATTGTCGTGCGGCTCCATGAACGGGTTGTCGACGATCTGCAGACCGTACTTGATCACCGTGTTCGAGATTCGCGCCTTCACGTCGTACACGCCGGGGTAGGCCCAGCCGAGCTGATTCGACCCACCGCCGCCCTTCGCGACGTGCACCATGTTGCCGCCGCCCGCGCCGCCGTCGAGCTTCAATGCTGCGTACACCGAAGCATCCACGCCGAAGCCGATCAGCCCGCCGGTGTAGCCCGATTCGAAATTCGCCATCACCGCCTGAATCCACGCATGACGATGCGGGCCGCCCTTCGCGTCGAGCGCGTCCGAGTAGTTGCGGAACATCAATTCGAGGTGGCTGTCCTGCACGAAGCCACGCGATTTCGATTGCGCGGAAGCGTCGATGCTCGGCACGGGCGACGGCGCCTGGTTCGCTTCGGCATCGATCACGGCATTCGGCGTGGTGGCTTGTGCCAGTGAAGGCGCGGCGGATGCGGCAGGCGCGTCGTCGGCATGCGCAGGTGCGGCGGCGATCCCGGCCAGCACGGGAAGCATCCAGGCGAGGCGCGACGCACGGCGCGTACGCCGCGGGGTGGCGGTTCGATTCATCGTTATGGTGTCTCTCAGGTTTGGCCTGCACCGCCGCGCGAGCGCATCGTCAAGGCGCACGCTTGCCACCGGCCGCAAACGTCGAACACGGCAGGCGCGCGCGAGCGCTGCCCTCGCGGCCTTGGCAACGGCGCGATAGGCATGACGATGAAAAGCGGAAAAGCCGACGGCGCAGCGAACGGTGGGCGCTGCGTGTTTTTGATGTGGCTAGGAGAAGCGCGGGGGGCTGTGCGACGTGACGATCATGTCGTTATCCTGATTATCTCCGAAGGGCCACCCCGTTCGGAGGAACGGCAGATGACCCGGTTTTTAGAAGAGTCGCGGCGTACCGACCCAGACCACCACCGACTCCTGCTTCGCGGTGTTGACCCAGCTATGCGGCACGGTCGACAGGTAATGCGCGCTGTCGCCGGCCTGCACGACAAACGTCTTGCCTTCCAGCGTCAACGATACTTCGCCCTCGATCACGTACAGGAATTCCTCCCCTGCATGCGTCGTGACCTCCGAGCGCTTCTGCCCCGGCGGCATGCGCACGAGAATCGCTTCGAGCTGCCGGCCGGCCGACACGTTCGTCAGTCGTCCGAACAGATTGGTCGAGTCGGCGAAGCTGAAAAAGCGCAATTGCTCGCCACGGCACACCGAGCGTTCCTCGCTCGGCGTCTCGACGAAATACTGCACGTTCACGCCGAGCGCCTGCGCAATGCCGGCCAAGGAGGTGATGGACGGCGAAGCCAGGCCACGCTCGACCTGGGACAAAAACGGCTTTGAAATACCAGCGGCAGTGGCCGTATCGTCAAGCGTGCGCTTCAGGCGCTGCCTGAGCGCACGAATCTTTCCGCCCAGCTCCAGCGCCGCACTTCGGGGCTGCGTATTTTCAGTGGAAGCAACCATAGCAGGCCGAAATCCGATCGTCAAAAAAAGTTTGATGGAAAGTAACGAAGTTTGATCGATATGGCTTAATCTTCGTCTTCATGACCGTGTCAACGAGACGGCCTGCGCCTTGGCGCACCCCGCGCAACGCTGCTGCGAGGCGTCATCTTGCCAGATCGCTCGTGCAATTCGTGCTCGATTCGCAGCATTCCTGATGGAAGAGTTTGCGCAGCGTGCCATCGCGGCCACGGAAAAACGGGTTGTCGCCGCATCGGTCGCGGGATTTCCCGAAGTGACGGACGGCAACCGCGTCATGACAATCGCGGCCGCACCGAAGCGCGACCACCTCGCGTCCGGCCCATCGTCATGGCCGGCACCAGCCCACCGGCTGCCTGCCGCCCCGTTTTACGCGCCCCTATCCGGTCGCCCCGAGGTTCATCCAACATGAATGCCGTTCCAAACCCCGCGCACGCAATGCGTGCCCACGCCGCCGCAACCCCTCGCGCCGCACGGCCGCGATGCAAACGTTGTCGTCATCACGCGAGCACCGCCCCACCCGCCTGAGCATCGCCCCTCTTGCCGACGCGCCGCCTTCCGGCGCCGCGACATTCCGAATCCGCCGCATTCGTCACGCACGATGCCGCGCTAAAAACGATATTCGAGGACAACGATGCCCGTCTCAACACCTGTTTCCAAAACGCGATCATTCGCAACGGTCTTTCTGATCGAAATGTGGGAGCGCTTCGGCTATTACGGCATGGTCGCGCTGATGGTGCTGTTCATGGTCGAGAAGCTCGGCTTCGACGACAGCAACGCGAACCTGATCTGGGGCGCGTTCGTGGCGCTGATCTACGCGGCACCGTCGGTTGGCGGCTGGATCGGCGATCACGTGCTCGGCACGCGCCGCACGATGCTGATCGGCGCCGCCGTGCTCGGCCTCGGCTACCTGATGCTCGCGATGCCGAACGACAATCTTCAGTTCCTCTACGCATCGCTCGGCGTGATGGTGGTGGGCAACGGCCTGTTCAAGGCCAATGCCGCGAACCTCGTGCGGCGCATCTACGAAGGCGACGACGCGCGCCTCGACAGCGCGTTCACGATCTACTACATGGCGGTCAATATCGGCTCGACCGTCTCGATGCTGGTCACGCCGTGGATCAAGGATCGCTGGGGCTGGCATCCGGCCTTCGCGGTGTGCTGCGCCGGGATGCTGGTGGGCCTCGTCAACTACACGCTGATGCAGCGCACGCTCAGGCATGTCGGCTCGCAGCCCGACGACGCGCCGATTCGCTGGGGCCGCGCGGCGGCCGTGGCGGGCGGCGGCGTGGTGCTCGCGCTGGTCACCACGTTCCTGCTCGGCCACAAGGCGCTGGCGGTCGCGGCCGTCTGGACCGCCGCGTTCGTGGTGCTGGCGATCTTCGTCTACATGATCGCGAAGGCCAACCGCTCGGAGCGCTCGGGCCTGATCGCCGCGCTGGTGCTGATCGCGCAGGTGATCCTGTTCTTCATCTTCTATCAGCAGATGTCCACCTCGCTGACCTTGTTCGCATTCCGTAACGTCGATCCGGGTTTCACGCTGTTCGGCACCACGCTGTTCACCTGGAGCGCTGGCCAGTTCCAGGCGCTCAATCCGATCTGGATCATGCTGTTGAGCCCGGTGCTCGTGTGGATCTACAACTCGCTGGCGAACCGCGGCGTGAACGTGCCGGTGGCGCTCAAGTACATGCTCGGCTTCGCCGTGGTGGCGGCCGGCTTCTTCGTGTTCGCGGCGAGCGGGCGCTTCGCGGTGGACGGCCGCGTGTCGTCGTGGTTCATGGTTGGCGGCTACGGCCTCTACTCGCTCGGCGAGTTGCTCGTCAGCGGCCTCGGCCTCGCGATGATCGCGCGCTACGTGCCGGCGCGCATGGGCGGCTTCATGATGGGCGCGTACTTCGTCGCCACCGGCATTTCGCAGTATCTGGGCAGCGTGGTCGCGAACCTCGCGAAGATGCCGTCGCACGACCTGCCCGCCACGGCGTCGCTGCCGCTGTACGTGCACCTGTTCTCGACGCTCGGCTGGGTGGCGGTGGGCGGCACGCTCGTGTCGTGCCTGCTGCTGCCGCTGATGGCGAAGCTTTCGCGTGCGCATCAGAGCCACGCGCAGGCGCGCGAGCAAGAGAGCGCCGCCCTGCACGCAAACGGCGCGGCCACTCAGTAATATCCCTCGGCGCGCGGCTCGCGCGCCACAGTCGACCGGCGAAGCGCGCCACGGCGTCCTACACTGAAAGCAGCCCACACCCGGGCCTGCTGGAGAGTGAGATGAACAAAAGGACGATGCGGATCGTGCGCACGCTGGCCGACATCCGTCGTGCGCAACGCTGCACCGCGCTGCGCGCCGCGCGGGCGGCGGCCGAAGCGGATGCCGAACTGGCTCGCGCCGCCGAACCGTCGGACACCGCCGACGAAGCCGACAGCGACGACGCCGCCACCCCTGAATCCGTCTCCCGTATTCGCTCACCTTCGCGGTGAGCGAAGCGGGCCGGAACGAAAAAAGCGCCGAAGCCCGGCGCTTTACCTCGTTGCTCGATCGCGCTGCGCCCTACGCGGGCGCACGCCGCATGCGCTGCCACCAGCCACCCGAACTCGCGAGCGTCAACAGGCAACCGAGCGCGATCGTGTCGGCCGCCAGACCCACGCCGAACGGCGAGAAGCGCGGGCTCATCGCTGCGTGGTGCATCAGCGAATCGAGCGTGAGCGAGATCGCGGTGCCCACCACATAGCACACCAGCCCGCGCTGCCCCACGGCCACCACCGGCTGCACCGCACGCGCGAGCTTGCCCACCCAGCCCGAACGCACGAGGTCGGCCATCAACCACGCTACCGCCAGGAAACTGAGCACGCGCGGCCACGCCAGGTCGCGCTTCATCAAGCCTTCGGGCAACGGCAGCCCCGAAAACAGCTTGTAGTACGCGCACACCAGCACGATGCCGAGCGCCACGCCAGTCAGCACCGCGCCGTAGCGCCCGGCCGCGAGGCCGCGATAGATCGGCTGGCAGCGCACCAGCGCGCCCAGCACGAACATCAGTTGCCACGCGAACGGGTTGAAGCTCCACTTGAACGAGGGCGTATCGAGCAGTTGCGCGCCGAGCCACCCTGACGCGAGCCACGCGGCGAAACTGCCGGCGAACAACCACACCGGCCAGCGGCGCGCGAGCGGCACGATGGCCGGCACGGCCAGCGCGAACAGCACGTACATCGGCAACACCGACGCCAGGTACGGCTGGCGCTGGAACGTCAGCACTTCGATCAGGCCGGTCAGCGGCGTGGCCAGCATCACGCTGACATCGTCGAGCGCGAGGTTCGGCGATTCGATGCCGTAATGATCGAGCACGGCGGACACCACCAGCATCAACGTGGTGGTGGCCAGGAACGCGCGATAGATCTGCACCGCGCGCCGCATGAAGCGCCGGCGCGCGACATCGGCGCCATAGCGCTCCGACATCGAGACGAACGCGCTCGCCGCCGCGAAACCGCCGAGGAACACGAACACCTCGGCCGCATCGCACAGCGCGAACGAATGCAGCGTGAACTTCGACACGATGCTGCCGCCGATATGGTCGACGACGATCATCAACAGCACGATGCCGCGAAAGAAGTCGATTTCGATCACGCGGCCCGAGCGCGCCGGCGCGGCCGCGTTGCGCGCGTTGGTCACTGCCATGACGGACGCTCGGAACAAAGCGGCGCGCGAGCGGAAGCCCGACCGGGCATCGAGAGCAAAGCGAAGGACTGCGTAGCGAGGAGCGACGACAAGCGCGCGGCGAGACACGTATGCCTGACTCGCGTGCGCCGGAGCGCCGGGGCGAAGACTGGACCGTTCATCGGAAAGGGACCGCATACGGAAGTGGGACGGTCCAGAAAGTCTATACGTCGCTACGGGCATACCCTAAGTAACAAAATGCAACCAATTCTTCCGATCCGTGACTGTCAGCCTTGCCAGACAAGCGTCAGCGATCCGTCATCGATTTTTGCCAGTTTTGATCGCAGAACGAAACAATCGAAATGACACGCGTGGAATTCACTACGTGATCCGAAAGAAAATGCAGGAAGGAGCGCGGCGCGCACAGGCGAGGTGCAAGCCGCCGAGCGGGGTCAGTGCGCCTGCACGCGCCGCATGATCAGATAGCTGTGCCAGGCCGTCAGGGCGACGGCGATCCAGATCGGGCCGTAGGTGCCGAGTTGCTGCGCGCTCAGCGATTCGCCGAGCAGCAGCACGGCGGCCGCGACGATCAACACCGGCTCCACGTAGCCGAGGATGCCGAACAGCGCCATCGGCAACATCCGGCTCGATTTCAGATAACAGCCGAGCGCGAGCGTCGACAGCACCCCGAGGCCCGGCAGCCACACCGACAGCAGCATCGCATGGCCGCCGACCGGCGTGCCGATCGTGACGAGCGTGAGCACCGCCACCGGCAGCAGCGCGAGCATTTCGACGGCGAACAGCGTGAGCGGCTCGACATCCATGCGCCGGCGCAGCATGAAGTACGGCGGATAACCGATCGCCACCACCAGCGTCGGCCACGCGAACGCGCCCGTCACCCACAGCTCGTGCAACACGCCGAGCGCCGCGAACGCGATCGCGCACCATTGCAGCAGCGACAGCGATTCGCGATAGACGAAGCGCCCCACCAGCACCATCGTCAGCGGCAGCAGGAAATAGCCGAGCGACACTTCGAGCATGCGCCCGTGCAGCGGCGCCCACAGAAACAGCCACAGCTGCATGCCGAGCAACGCCGCGCCGCCGATCACGGCCAGCGCGACGCGACGGCTGCCGAGCATGCGCCGCAGCAGCGCGGCGAGTTCGCCGAAGCGGCCTCGCAACGCCACCAGCGCGAGCGCGCCGGGCAAGGTCCAGACGATGCGCCACGCGAAGATGTCGAGGCCCGTCAGGGGCGCGAGCAGCTTCGCATAAACCGACATCAGCGCGAACAGCGCCGAAGCGGCCACCGACAGCGCGAGGCCGCGCCGTGCTTCCGGAAATTCCTGAATCATCGCTCCCGCCGGCCCCGATCAGTTTTGCTGGAACCGCTCGAAGCGCTTGTCGGTCTGGCGTTCCTCGAACTCCACCTCGCTCACGCGCGCGGCGGGCGGGCCGTGACGCAGCCAGGCGAGCATCCGGTCGATGTCGGCGGCCGGGCCCTGGATCATCGCCTCGACCGAGCCGTCCTCGAGATTGGAGACCCAGCCGCGCAGCCTCAGCGCATGGGCCTCGCGCACGGTGGCATGACGAAAGCCGACACCCTGCACCACGCCGCGCACGCGCACGTAGAGGGTTTCCACCCGTTCGTCGAGATCCTTGCCGCTCATGTCGCTCCTCATCCGTTTGCATCAAAGCCCCGCATTGTAGTCGCGTCGCATGGCGCGCGCCGGACGCCCGCGCCATGCGCAGCACGTACAATCGCGCATCACGCATAACCGCCGCGCACCGCGTTCGAACCGCGCGACATCAAGGAATGGCATGACTGATACACAACGCGATCTCGTACTCGTGACCGGCGCGTCCGGCTTCGTCGGCTCGTCGGTGGCGCGCATCGCGCAGGCCCAGGGCTATCGGGTGCGCGTGCTGGTGCGCGCCTCCAGCCCGCGCACCAACGTCGCCGGGCTCGACGCCGAAATCGTCACCGGCGACATGCGCGACGAGGCCTCGATGCGCCAGGCGCTGCGCGGCGTGCGCTACCTGCTGCACGTGGCCGCCGATTACCGGCTGTGGGCGCCCGATCCGCTCGAGATCGAGCGCGCCAACCTCGAAGGCGCCGTCGCGACGATGCGCGCGGCGCTGGCCGAAGGCGTCGAGCGCATCGTCTATACCAGCAGCGTGGCCACGTTGAAGGTGACCAGCTCGGGCCAGTCCACCGACGAAACCTCGCCGCTCACGCCCGAGCAGGCGATCGGCGTCTACAAGCGCAGCAAGGTGCTGGCCGAGCGCGCCGTCGAACGGATGATCGCCGAGGACGGGCTGCCGGCCGTGATCGTCAACCCGTCCACGCCGATCGGCCCACGCGACGTGAAGCCCACGCCGACCGGCCGCATCATCGTCGAGGCGGCCACCGGCAAGATCCCGGCCTTCGTCGATACGGGGCTGAACCTGGTTCATGTGGACGACGTCGCGCACGGCCACTTCCTCGCGCTCGAGAAAGGCCGCATCGGCGAGCGCTACATCCTAGGTGGCGAGAACCTGCCGCTGCAACAGATGCTGGCCGACATCGCCCAGATGGTCGGCCGCAAGCCGCCGACCATCGCGCTGCCGCGCGGGCCGCTCTACCCGATCGCGTACGCCGCCGAGGTGGTCGCGAAGTTCACCAAGCGCGAGCCGTTCGTGACCGTCGACGGGCTGAAGATGTCGAAGAACAAGATGTATTTCACGTCGGCCAAGGCCGAACGCGAACTCGGCTATCGCGCACGGCCCTACCGCGAAGGTCTCGCCGACGCGCTCGGCTGGTTCCGCGGGGCGGGCTATTTGACGCGCTAGCGCGTCAGCGCCGCGCGGCGGGCGTGCATCGCCGCCCTACCAGCACTTTGTTACACGTCAAGGTCGAACCGGGGGCGATGCACCGGTTAAAATCGCGGGTCCTACGTAGAGAAGGCACGCATGAACCTGAACGACCAGATCGAAGCGCTCGGTGCGGGCATCGATCAGCTCATCCACACCGCGCAAACGGTCGCGGGCGCCGCGAAGGCCGCGATCGAATCCGCGGCTGCCGATCGGGCTGCCGCCCAAGCCGCCGGTGAGGAAGCGAGCGCCGCACGCGCCAGCGCCGAACAGTTTTCCGCCGGGCAAGCGGCGGCCCACCTCGCCGCCAAGCAGGCCAGCGCCGATCGCGCGGCCACCGAAGCCCTCCATGAACAGATGCGCGCCGTGCAGGCCGCCGCCGAAGCGGCTGCCGCACAGGCCGTCACCGACAAAACCTCGGCCGAAGCGCTGGCCGCGCGCGTCGGGATCGATCGCGAAGCGGCCGATGCCGCACTCACGCAGGCCACCGCGCAGCGCGAAGCCGCGGAAGCCGCAACCAAGCGAGCCGCACATGAGCGAGACAACGCAGAACGCGCAATAAGGCAGGCGCAGACGGAACGCGAAGCGGCCGACCTCGCCATCAAGCAGGCCACCACCGAACGCGACGCAGCCGAGCTGGCCACCCAGCAGGCCGCCAGCGAATGCGCCACGGCCAAGGCCGCGATTTCGCAAGCGCTGGCCGAGCGCGAAGCCGCGCATGCCGTGGCCCGGCAAGCCGCCGAGGATCACGAAGCCGCGCAAGCGGCCGCGAAACAGGCGGCCGAGGATCGCGCCGCCGCCGAGGCGATCAGGCAGCAAGCTGCGGCCGACCGCGCGGCTGCCGAAGCGGCGGCCGCGCAGGCGGCAGCCGATCGCGACGCGGCACACGCCGCGCGCCGCGAGGCCGAGAGCACGCAAGCGGCGAGCGCCGCCGTGGCCGTCGCGTCTGCGCAAGCCATCGGCGACACCGCCACCACCGACCTCGCCACCAAGCAAGCCGCAGCCGACCGCGAAGCCGCCGATGCGCTGATGCAGCAGGCCGCCGCCGATCTCGACGCGGCCGAAGCCGCTCATCGTCAGGCCCGCGCCGAGCGCGACGCCGCGCAGGAAGCGGCGGCGCAGGCCGCGCGCGACCGCGAAGCGGCCGATACGCTCGCCGCGCAAACGCGCGCGGAACGCGCCGCGCTGGCCGACGCCTCCGCGCAGTTCGAAGCGGAGCGCGCGGCCGCGCAGGCCACGGCCGCACTCGCCTCGGCCGACAAGGCCGCCGCCGAATTGCTCGCCGCCCAGGCCGCCTCCGACAAGGCAGTGGCCGAAGCGGCGCTGCGCGAAGCCACGGCGAAGGAAGCCGCGCTCGAGCACGCAGCAGCAGCCGAAACAGCCACCGAAACCGCCAGCGCACCGGCGCCGCAGGCCGTCGAAACCGGCGCCGACGCGAAACTCGTCGTCGCCCGCCCGTCGCTGGACGCCGTGACGCTCACGATCGGCACGAACCAGGTGCCGTTCCCGCCGTCGCAATTGAGCCAGTTGATCGAGGAACTCGCACACGCGCGCGCCTCGATGACGACCGAGCAGCCCAAGGGGCTGCCGGCCGGCTGGCGCTTCGTGTCGACCCGCAATCCGATGATGGCGGTGCAGAAGCAGGCGAACGGCGATCGCCTGCTGGTCGCGCGTCACACCGGCTACGGATGGGTGCCGTTCACGTTCTCGCCGGACACGGTGATCCAGATGTACATGCTGCTGACGCAGTAAGGGCAGCAGGCCGGAACGGCCTCAAAGGCAAAACGGCACACGATCGCGAGATCGATGTGCCGTTTTTCATTGAAGCATGCGCGATGCAAGACGCGGAGGATTGTCAGACTTGAGCACGCCGATGGACATCGCCACGCGCGAATTCGTCTGGGCCGTCATGTCCGAATTTTTCGTCGACAACGAGATCGACTACGACGCCGAAGCGGCCAGACTTGCGCGCTTTCCGTTCGACGCACTGCGCACGATCTTCTTCGAGGATGTCGCGCCAGTCTGCGGCCCCAACCTGCTGACGCCGGTTCCGCCGGTCTGGCTCGGCTTCGACACGAGCACGCTGGTGGCCGAAATCCGCGCGCGGCGAGCCAGACGTGAGCGCTCGCTCACGCACCGGCTGCGCCACCGGGCGGCGGTGCTGTATTACCGGCTCGCGCTCGCCAACACCTGGAAGGCGGTGGCCGCGGCGCTCGAGCGGGCGCAAGCGCTGCCGCCGTCCGCGCCTTAACGCTCTTAACGCTCCACCGGCGCCTGCACGCGCGCCTTCCACTGGCCGCCCTTGCCTCGCCAGTAACGCCACGCCGACGCGAACGTCGCGCCGTTGTAGAACAGCGCGACCAGCGGCAACGCGGGCGCCCACAGCAGCGAACGCCGGTAATAGGCCAGCATCGGCGCGTAGGAGGCGCTCATCGCCGCCCACGCGAGCCAGGCCGGCCAGGCCTGCGCACCGTACGCGAGCGCCGCGACGGGCGGCAGCAAATAGATGATCGACATGCCGAGCAGCGTGCCGGCCAGCAGCAACGGCGAGTAGCGCAACTGCGTGAACGCGGTGCGCGCAATCATGTTCCAGATGTCGCGCCAGCTGTCGTACGGGCGCAGCGATACGCTGCGATCGGCCAGGTCGAGCCGGATCGGATGATGCCGGCCGCCGCGGTGCTTGATCTGCGCGGCCAGGCTGCAGTCGTCGATCAGCGCGCCGCGAATCGATTCGATGCCGCCCGCTTCCTCCAGCGCCGCGCGCCGCACCAGCATGCAGCCACCGGCCGCGCCGGCCGTCTTGCGGCGCGTGTCGTTGATCCACGAGAACGGGTAGAGCTTGGCGAAGAAGAACACGAACGCCGGAATCAGCGCCTTTTCCCAGAACGAATCGCAGCGCAGGCGCACCATCAGCGAGACCAGATCGCGGCCCTCGGCCTGCGCGCGCGTCACCAGTTGGGCCACGGCGTCGGCCGGATGGCCGATGTCGGCATCGGTCAGCAACAGGTAATCGGCCGGCAAGCCGAGCGTGCGGACCGCCGCGATGCCCTGCGATTGCGCCCAGACCTTGCCCGACCACCCGGCCGGCAACGGCTGCGCGGCGAGCACCGTGAGGCGATCGGCGTGCCGGGCAGCCAGCGCGGCCGCGCGCGCGGCGTCGGCGGTGCCGTCGTTGCTGTGGTCGTCGACCACGATCACGTGGAAGGCGCCCGGATAATCCTGCCGCACCAGCGACGTGACGGCCTCGCCGATCACGTCCACTTCATTGCGCGCCGGCACCACCACGGCCACTGCCGGCCATTCGCCGGCCGCGCGCGCCGGGGCCGGCAGCGGCGCCGGCGGGTTGGCGCGCCAGAAACCGCCGCGCGCGAACAACAGCACGCACCAGATAATCAGGGACAGACAAGACAGGCCAAAAACGATCTGGAGCGTCATACCCCGCCCTCCGCCGCACCGTTTTCCGACCACCCGCGCACGCGCTGCAGCAGCGCCAGATACGGGGACACACCCTTGAATTGGACTTCCATCCGGATCGCCTGTGAGGCCCGCGCGGCCAAGCTCCGCCGCAGGGCGCGTTCAAAACCGCGTAGTTTATCCGGGTTCCGTGGGGCCGGTTGCGACGGCGATTTCGGGTGCGCTGCAACACCTTCTGGCGCAGACAAAGCACGACCGGGCCGATAGCGTTAAAATGCGCGATTAATCTGGCGGTCGGTGCATGCGAACCGGTCGCCATAACATCGAGTTGGGGCGATCGGGCCGGCCTGCCGGCCGTCTCAAACCCCGCGTAGTCGTCGGAGTTCGCCCTTTATGCGTGTCATTCTTGCCCAACCCCGGGGCTTCTGTGCCGGTGTAGTCCGCGCGATCGAGATCGTCGATCGTGCGCTGCTCCAGCACGGCGCGCCTGTCTACGTCCGGCACGAAATCGTTCACAACCGCCACGTCGTCGACAACCTGCGCAACAAAGGGGCGAAGTTCGTCGAGGAACTCGACGAGGTGCCGCACGGCGCCGTCGCGATCTTCAGCGCCCACGGCGTGGCGCAAACGGTCGAGAAGGATGCCGAGGCGCGCGGGCTGGATGTGCTCGACGCCACCTGCCCGCTCGTCACGAAAGTGCACGTGCAGGGCCGCCAGTATGTCGCGGGCGGCCGCCGCCTGATCCTGATCGGGCATGCCGGCCACCCGGAAGTCGAAGGCACGATCGGCCAGATTCCCGGCGAAGTCACCCTCGTGCAGAGCGAAGCCGAGGTTGCCACGCTGTCCCTGCCGGTCGATACGCCGGTTGCCTACGTGACGCAGACCACGCTGTCCGTCGACGACACGCGCGGCATCATCGAAGCACTGACGCGCAGGTTCACCGACATCGTCGGCCCGGACACGCGCGACATCTGTTATGCAACACAAAACCGCCAGGCCGCCGTGCGCGAGCTGAGCAGCCAGGTGGACGTACTGATCGTCGTCGGCGCGACGAACAGTTCGAACTCGAACCGTCTGCGCGAGATCGGCACCGAAAGCGGTGTGCCGAGCTATCTCGTGGCCGATGGTTCGGAAGTGCGCGCCGAATGGCTCGCGAACGCGCAAACCATCGGCCTCACGGCCGGTGCGTCGGCGCCCGAGGAAATGGTCGAGGACGTGATTGCCGCGCTGCGTGCGCTGGGCCCCGTCGACGTCGTCACCATGACCGGCCGCGAGGAAAAAGTCGAATTCAAGTTGCCGGCGAAGCTTCTGCAAGCTGTCGCCCGCGAAGTCTAAGGAGGACATCAATTGTCTATTCCGCTGCTCCAGCAAGTCCGGGTCGGCGCATACATCATGCGCAACCACCTGTCCGGCAACAAACGCTACCCGCTCGCGCTGATGCTCGAGCCACTGTTCCGCTGCAACCTGGCCTGTAACGGCTGCGGCAAGATCGACTATCCGGATCCGATCCTGAACCAGCGTCTTTCCGTCGAGGAATGCCTGGGCGCCGTCGATGAAGCCGGCGCGCCGATCGTCTCGATCGCGGGCGGCGAGCCGCTGCTGCACCGCGACATGCCGGAAATCGTCAAGGGCATCATGAAGCGCAAGAAGTTCGTGTACCTGTGCACGAACGCGCTGCTGATGGAAAAGAAGATGGACGACTACGAGCCGAGCCCGTATTTCGTCTGGTCGGTCCACCTCGACGGCGATCGCGAAGCGCACGATCATTCCGTGTCGCAGGAAGGCACGTACGACAAGGCCGTGGCCGCGATCAAGGAAGCCAAGCGTCGCGGCTTCCGCGTCAACATCAACTGCACGCTGTTCAATGATGCGATCCCCGAGCGCGTGGCGAAGTTCTTCGACACGCTCGAGCCGATGGGCGTCGACGGCATCACCGTGTCGCCGGGCTACGCCTACGAGCGCGCGCCGGATCAGCAGCACTTCCTGAACCGCGACAAGACCAAGACCCTGTTCCGCGAGATCTTCAAGCGCGGCGAGGGCGGCAAGCGCTGGTCGTTCAGCCAGTCGTCGCTGTTCCTCGACTTCCTGGCCGGCAACCAGACCTACAAGTGCACGCCGTGGGGCAACCCGGCGCGTACCGTGTTCGGCTGGCAGAAGCCGTGCTATCTGGTCGGCGAAGGCTACGTGAAGACCTTCAAGGAACTGATGGAAACGACGGAGTGGGACAACTACGGCGTCGGCAACTACGAGAAGTGCGCGGACTGCATGGTCCACTGCGGCTTCGAAGCCACGGCCGTGGTCGACACCATCACGCATCCGCTGAAGGCGTTCGCACTGAGCCGCAAGGGCATCAAGACCGACGGCGCGTTCGCACCGGATATCCCGATCGACAAGCAACGTCCGGCCGAGTACGTGTTCTCGCGCCACGTCGAGATCAAGCTCGAGGAAATCACGATCGCCGGCAAGGGCAAGCTGCAGAAGCCGGCCAAGGCCGCCAGCGCGGTTTGAGGTTGACGGCCGGCTAGTTCGCTAGCCCGGCCTGCGACGATCGAAACAAGGGCGCCCCGGAGTCGATCCGGGGCGCCCTTGTATTTTGAGCGCTGCCGAGGCACGGTACGGGCATCCAACCATGCCGGCCGCTACACCCGCCCATGACCGCCCCCACCCTCGCCTGCCTCCAAACCGCCCGCGCCCTCGTCGATCGAGCCTGGGCCAACCAGGCCGCCTACGACGACACGCTGCGCGAAGCCGTCGCGCTGCTCGATGCGGAACGCCTGCGCCACCCGCACGACGTGGCCGTGCTGACCTGTCTCGGCGCGGTTCTGTGCGATCTCCAGCAGCACGCGCAGGCGCGCGAGTATCTCGAACAGGCCGTCGCCGAAGGCGCAACGGACCGCAACACGCACTTCAACCTGTTCGTCGCCCTGCTCGGCTGCGCGACGCAAGCCAAGGCGCAGGCCGCGCTGAAACGGGTGGAAGGGCTCGAAGCGAACCCCGCCACCTGGCAGGCCTACTTCGACCCGCACGCGCGATGACGATGCGGCGCGACTCATGCCCGACGCACACCTACCGCCCCTCGCTCACCGCATTCCCGGCCTCACCGCGCGCCGCCGACTGCCGGCTCAACACCACCGTCAACACCGCCGACAACGCCAGGCTCGCGCCCACCACATACAAGCCCGCCGCATAACTGCCCGTCACGCCCTTGAGCCAGCCGATCGCGAACGGCCCGACGAAGCCGCCCAGGTTGCCGATCGAGTTGATCATCGCGATCCCGGCCGCCGCGCCGGAGCCGGACAGGAACAGGCTCGGCATGGCCCACAGCGGCGCCTTCGCGGCGCTGATGCCGATGTTGACGATCACCAGCGCGGCAATCACGCCGACGATGGTGCTCGCGCCGCCCGCGAACACGAAGCCGACGCACGCCAGCGCGCATGGAATCACCACGTGCCAGGTGCGCTCGCCGCTGCGATCGGAATGCCGCGCCCAGAGGATCATCGCCACCACCGCGAGCACGCTCGGAATCGCGTTGAGCAAGCCCGTCTGCAAGGCGTCGAAGCCGTACTGCCGGATGATCAGCGGCGCCCACAGCCCGAGCGTATACAGCCCGGCCGAGGTGCCGAAATAAATCAGCGCGAGCGCCAGCACACGCATGTCGCGCAGCGCGGCGATCGGCCCGATGGTGTGGTCGACGCGCGCGTGCCGCGCCTCGGCTTCCGATTTCAGCTTGGCGATCAGCCAGTCGCGCTCGTCGGCGGCAAGCCAGCGTGCGTCGGCCGGCTTGTCGGTCAGCGCACGCAGCACCACGAAGCCGAGAATCACGGCCGGCACGGCCTCGATCACGTAGAGCATCTGCCAGTCGCGCAGGCCGAACACCGACGGCAACTGCATGATCGCGCCGGACATCGGCGAGCCGATCGCGGTCGAGATCGGCGCGGCGGCCATGAACCACGCGGCGGCCACGGCGCGCTGGCGCGTCGGGAACCACTGCGCGAGGTAATAGATGATGCCGGGGAAGAAACCGGCCTCGGCCACGCCGAGCAGGAAGCGCACCGAATAGAAGCTGGCCGGCCCGGTGACGAGCGCCGCGGCGGCCGAGACGATGCCCCACGAGATCATCACGCGCGCGATCCAGATGCGCGCGCCGACCTTGCTGAGGATCAGGTTCGACGGCACCTCGAACAGGAAGTAGCCGATGAAGAACAACCCGCCGCCGAAGCCGAACGCGGTGGGGGTGAGGCCCAGATCGGCGTTCATGGTCAGCGCGGCGAAGCCCACGTTGACGCGGTCGAGGAAGCTGACGAAGTAAAGCAGCATCACGAACGGAATGATCCGCCACATGAGCTTGCGCGTGACGCGGCGCTCGAGATCGGTGTGCATGCGTGTCTCCTGCGGCCTCCCGGCGCGATGCCGCGCGACGAAGCCGAATATCGTGATCGACGGGCTTCTACGGCCCCGTTCGATGGCGCGCCGCCCGAATGACGCGCGGCGCAACGTGATGCATGTCGTACAGAACAACCGGCGGCGGCGGGCTCGCGGCCCGCGCGCCGCCGCACCTCAGGCCGCGACGGCCGCGCGCTGCGCCAGCCGCTCGCACACCGCTGCCGTGACCTGCTCGGTGGTGGCGTTGCCGCCGAGGTCGCCGGTGTGCAGCGCCGGGTTCGCCGTGGCCGCTTCCACGGCCTGCATGACGCGCGCGGCGGCCTCGTGCTCGCCCAGGTGTTCGAGCAGCATCACCACCGACCAGAACGTGCCGATCGGGTTTGCGACGCCCTTGCCCATGATGTCGAACGCCGAGCCGTGGATCGGCTCGAACATCGACGGGTAGCGGCGCTCGGGATCGATATTGCCGGTCGGCGCGATGCCGAGGCTGCCGGCCAGCGCGGCGGCCAGGTCGCTGAGGATGTCGGCGTGCAGGTTGGTGGCGACGATCGTGTCGAGCGAGGCCGGCCGGTTGATCATGCGCGCGGTGGAGGCGTCGACCAGTTCCTTGTCCCACTTCACGTCCGGGAATTCCTTGGCGATCTGGTTGGCGATCTCGTCCCACATCACCATCGCGTGACGCTGCGCGTTGCTCTTGGTGATCACCGTCAGCAGCTTGCGCGGGCGCGACTGCGCCAGCCGGAACGCGAAGCGCATGATCCGCTCGACGCCGGCACGCGTCATCATCGACACGTCGGTGGCGGCCTCGATCGGATGGCCCTGATGCACGCGGCCGCCCACGCCCGCGTATTCGCCCTCGGAGTTCTCGCGCACGATTACCCAATCCATGTCCTTCGGGCCGCAGCGCTTGAGCGGCGCGTCGATGCCGGGCAGGATGCGGGTCGGGCGCACGTTCGCGTATTGATCGAAGCCCTGGCAGATCTTCAGGCGCAGGCCCCACAGCGTGATGTGGTCGGGCACGTCGGGGTCGCCGGCCGAGCCGAACAGGATCGCGTCCTTGTCGCGCAGCGCGTCCAGCCCGTCGGCCGGCATCATCACGCCGTGCTGGCGGTAGTAATCGGCGCCCCAGTCGAAATCCTCGAAATCGAACCCGAAGCCCGCGCCCGAAGCGGCCAGCGTTTCGAGCACGCGGCGGCCGGCCGGGATCACTTCCTTGCCGATGCCGTCGCCGGGAATGGTGGCGATGCGATAGGTCTTCATGCAGTTGTCTCCGTTTGGCTGTCTGTCAGTGCAATGACGGTAACGCGGCAGCCGGTATAAAAACCGGTGCTAGACTCAAAGCATCTTTAACTTTGATTCACAAGTGGCCGTCATGACCGATGCCGTGCAGCCCGCCGACCTGGCGTTCTTCTCGACGCTCGCCGCCTCGGGCAGCCTCAGCGCCGCCGCACGCGAGCTGGGCCTCACGCCGGCCGCGGTCAGCAAGCGGCTTGCGCAGATGGAGCAGCGCGCGGGCGTGGCGCTCGTCAACCGCACCACGCGCCGGATGGCGCTGACGCCCGAGGGCGATGTCTACCTGGAGCGCGCGCGGAAGATCCTCGACGAGATCCAGCAACTGGGCGATCTGCTGTCGAACGCCAACGGCCAGCCGCGCGGCCTGCTGCGCGTGAACGCCACGCTCGGCTTCGGCCGCAGCGCGGTCGGCCCGGCCATCTCGCGCTATGCGCGCCGCTATCCCGAGGTGGACGTGCAGTTGCAGCTGTCGGTCACGCCGCCGCCCTTGACCGACGACAGCTTCGACATCTGCATCCGCTTCGGCGAGCCGCCCGACACGCGCGTGGTGGCGCGCCGGCTCGCGTCGAACCGTCGGCTGCTGTGCGCGTCGCCGGCCTATCTGGCCGAGCGTGGCATGCCGCGCAAGCCGGCCGACCTGGCACGCCACAACTGCATCGGCATCCGCCAGGGCGACGAAGCCTATGGCGTCTGGCGGCTCACGCACGGCCGCGGCAGCGCGCGCACCACCGAGGCGGTGCGGATCGGCGGCAGCCTGACCACCAACGACGGCGAGATCGCCGTCAAATGGGCGCTCGACGGGCACGGCATCCTGATGCGCGCGGAATGGGACGTGCTCGACTATCTGGCCGATGGGCGACTGGTGCTGGTGCTGCCCGATTGCGAGACGCCGGCCGCCGACATTTATGCCGTGTATCCGCGTCGGCTGCAGATGTCGGCGCGCGTGCGCAGCTTCGTCGATTTCATCGCGGCGGAGTTCGCGCAGCCGCGGGTGGGGGCCGGCGGGTCGGTGGGAAGTGCGGTCGGAAGCACTGTCGGAAGCGCTGCGCCCCCGCCGGCGGCCGAAACCGCGCCGGCCAATCGGCGGGCGAAGCGCGGGCGTTGATTGCGTTTCGACGCGGGTCGATGCGAACCGGCGCGAACCGATGCAGTCGCATGCTTATCGACAGCTCCACGCCGCCCTGCCCGCCCGTAACCCGCCGTAACGCGCGCCACCTGGCTCCACGCGCACGAAACCGCGCCACCCGCGCCCGTGCGGATTGCGGCTGCGCGCACCGCGATGCTATCGTCGCCCGGTGCGGCGCCGGAGACAGCCGCGCCCCCGTCACGCTCCGAACCCCGATGACACCGACCACCCCCGACTCGAAACGGCCCACCACGGCCGGCCTGTTCCTGATCTTTTCGCGCATCGGCCTGACCAGCTTCGGCGGCGGCCTGAGCGGCTGGTTCATGCGCGAATTCGTCGAAACGCGCGGCTGGCTGACCGAGGAGGAATTCCTCGACGGCCTCGCGCTGTCGCAGGCGCTGCCCGGCGTCAACGTCAAGAACCTGGCGATCTGGATCGGCTACCGGCTGTGCGGCTGGCCCGGCGTGTTCGCGGGCTTCTGCGGGATCATCTTTCCGCCCGCCGTGGTGATCGTTCTGCTCGGCTTGCTGTTCGCCGAGATCACGCGCTTCCCCATAGCGCACATCGCGCTGGCCGGTGCGGCGGCGGCGGCGATCGGCTTGTCGCTGTCGATGGCGATCACGGCCGCGCGGCGGCTGCCGCGCCGCGTGGTGCCCTACGGCGTGTTCGCGGCCACCTTCGTGGCGGTCGCGGTGTTCAAGGTGCCGGTGCTGTGGACGGTGCTGACGGCCGGCGTGCTCAACGTCGCCTACGAATACTGGCTGCTCACGCGCGGCCGCCGCACCTGAGGCCCCGCCATGTCACGCACGCTCGTCGCCCTGTTCGCGCTGTTTGCGCCGCTGTCCGTGGCCACCGTCGGCGGCGGCCAGACCATCATTGCCGACATGCAGCGGCAGGTGGTGGACGTCCACCACTGGATGACACACGCGCAATTCGTCAACGATTTCGCGGTCGCGCGGCTCGCGCCCGGCCCCGGCTCGCTGCTCGCCACGCTGGTCGGCTTCCAGGTGGGCGGCCTCGCCGGCGCGCTGGTGGCCACGCTCTCGCTGTTCGGCCCGACCGCGTTCGTGATGGTCGCCGTCACGCACCTGACGGCCCGCCATCGCGACGCGCCCTGGCAGCTCGCGCTGCAATCGGGGCTGCGGCCGGTGGCGGCGGGGCTGATCCTCGCGGCTGTCTATACGCTGCTGCAGGGCCTCGATGGCGGCTGGATCGCGATCGCCACGGCGCTCGTCTCCACCGCGCTCGTGATGCGCACGCGCATCAACGCGCTGGTGCTGATCGCGGGCGGTGCGGCGCTGTTCGCGATGCTGCATGCGATCGGCGTGCTGTGAAGCGGCGGCTTGCCGGCGTGACGAGTGCCGACGAAGCCGCCGCATCGAAGCCGATACCCCCAAGCCACCGCAGGCCAACGCGACACGCCGCGACGCGCATCCGACATGTTGCCGGTATGCGCCTAAAAATAAGACTTGGCCGATATCCAAACCGGAGCCGATCGGACAGAATGGGTTCGTTGGGCGTCGCACCTGGGCGTCCAACCTAGAGAGTTGAGACGATTGGCCGCTCCTTGAGAGCGGTCTTTTTTTGTGTGCCGCGTTCACAATTTTCCCGCTGCCTTTCGTCGCCCTCCGCATGCCCCCCTCCGTCACGTTACGCACACGTAACATCCCGGGTCACATCACCCCTCGCGCAACACCTGAACCCTTGATTTCATGGGAGTTTTCACGCTGGCAAGCTTATTGCTGAGATACCTGCAACCCATCTCACCCCCACGCTCGTGGAGCTTCACATGGATATCGCAGGCGTCGCACACTCGCTGCTGGACATCAACGAATTCGACGTGATCGACGGCGACACGCTGATCCGCGAATCGCGCAACGCATCGCCGGTTCGCAGCGGCGGCCCCTCGGTCATCGACGCGCCGCCGCTGACGCTGTACGGCGCTTATCGCCAGGGCGTGGCCGACTATTTCGCGCGCCGCCCGAACCCGTACCGCAACGGCAGCCGGCTCTCGGACGTCTGGCACGAAGGCCGTCTCGAAGCAGCCACGCGTACCGCGCGCAAGGCCCACTGAACACGGCGCGCGCGGCGCGCATTCACCCCGCCTCGCGTGCTTACAACACGCCGCCGCGCGCCCTGCCCGGCAGTCAACGCATTCAATCCGGCATCGACCAATCGAACAGCGCCGCCTTCAGGCGCGTCACCGCATCGTCCGTCATCGTCTCGTTGGCCACGTGATGGAGCCAGGCCGGCGACGCGTCGCTTTGCTCGCCCACACCGCGCACGATGCCCGTCAACGTCAGTGCCTCGACATGGCCGGTTTCGGTGGCTACCGGCAGCGCGACGGCCAGCGTTTCGCCAATGGCGGCCAGCGCACGGTCGGACGCAATCGAAAAGCCGCTCGGGCTGACGTCGAGCACCAACCCCACACCTTGCGCATCGCCGGCCGTGTAGCGCGCGGCGAGCCGCACCGGCACGCGCGCATCGCGACGTTCGCGCACGCGCTTCAGGTTGGCGGGCGTCGACAGGATCAGATACGGCGCCGGCTCGTACGCCACCGCCTCGACCACCGACGTGAACCAGTAGACGGCCGACTGACCGATCGCCATCGCATCGACCTGATCGTTCGGCGCGAAATCCACAGCGCGCGGCTGCAGCGGCCGCACGAACAGCGGGCCGGACGGATGGGTGCCGAGCAGGCGGAAGCGGTTCAACTGGCGCATCGTCGAGCCGCGGCGGCGCAGGCCGATCATCGCGTCGGCAGGCAGCGCCAGACGCGGCACCGCCGACGCGGACGCTGCCGATTGCAGCGCCGCCGCATTCGCTTCGGCGTCGGCCAGTTGCGCGTCGGACACGCAGTCGGCCTGGGCGCTGTCGCGTTCGACACGGCGCACCGGCGCGAAACGCGCGAACAGGAAGGCGATGGCGTCGGCGTCGAGCGTTGCGCCGGCCGGCATCAGCGGTGCGCCGCCGGCATCGAACAGCGGCCAGGGCAGCGGCGCATCGGCCGTCAGATCGGTGGCGACAACGGGCAGGACGGGACGGGTTTCGGTCATCGGGCTCACTCTGGGCGTGGGAATGTTGATTCGTATGACGGCTGCACACGAAAAAACCTGAGCACGCAGTGATACCTCAAAACGCGGCTGCCCGCATCCATCACGGGATTTTTGTATTGCCTCGATGAATGCGTCGACATGAAAATCGTCGGGTTCGGATTCGGCGCCGAACGGCGCCCATGAAAAAAGCGCGGGCCGACAAGGCCCGCGCTTCGTTTGTGCTTCCACACCGCTTACCGGCTCAACAGCACTTCCCCGCCCCGCTGCCGTAGCGCGCGTTCTGCCGCTCGCGGAAAAACGCCTCGTACGTCATCGGCTCGCGATCGGGGTGCGTCGCGCGCATGTGCGCGACGTAGGTTTCATAGTCGGGCACGCCGACCATCAGCCGCAGCGCCTGGCCGAGATAGCGGCCCGCGCTGCGCAGGTCGTCGCCGAGATCGGTGAACATGGTGCGCCCCCGTGCCGTTCAGCGGCCGCTGCCGAGCGCCTGCCCGGCGGGCAGCGGCTCGAACGGCGTTTCGCTCGAAGTGGGCCTGGCCGCGCGGCGCGCGCGCAGCACGGCGATCACGCCATATATCGCGATGCTGACCACCACGAACATGAACAGCCCCGCCAGCACCGCGTCGATGTAGTCGTTGACGATGATCCGCTGCATCTGCGCGATCGACTTGGCCGGCGCGAGCACGGTGCCTGCATCCACCGCGGCCTGCAGCTTCGCCGCGTGCGCGAGGAAGCTGACCTTCGGGCTGGCGTCGAACAGCTTCTGCCAGCCGGCCGTCAGCGTGCACATCAGCAGCCACACGGTCGGCACGATCGTGACCCACGCGAAGCGCTCGCGCTTCATCTTGAACAGCACGACGGTGCCGAGGATCAATGCGATCGCCGCGAGCATCTGGTTCGAGATGCCGAACAGCGGCCACAGCGTGTTGATGCCGCCGAGCGGATCGACCACGCCCTGATACAGGAAGTAGCCCCACGCGGCCACGCACAGCGCGGTGGCGACGAGGTTGGCCGGCAGCGATTCGGTGCGCTTGAGCGCCGGGTGGAACGTGCCGAGCAGGTCCTGCAGCATGAAGCGGCCCGCGCGCGTGCCGGCATCCACGGCCGTCAGGATGAACAGCGCCTCGAACAGGATCGCGAAGTGATACCAGAACGCCATCATCGCCTGGCCGCCGATCACTTGATGGAGGATCTGCGCCATGCCCACCGCCAGCGTGGGCGCGCCGCCGGCCCGCGCAACGATGGTGGTTTCGCCCACCGCCTGCGCGGTTTGCGCGAGCATCTCGGGCGTCAGCACGAAGCCCCATTGGCTGACGGTTTGCGCGACGGCTTCGGGCGTCGTGCCGAGCACGGCGGCCGGCGCGTTCATCGCGAAATAGATGCCCGGCTCGATCACGCTGGCGGCCACCAGCGCCATGATCGCCACGAACGATTCCATCAGCATCGCGCCGTAGCCGATGAAGCGCAGGTTCGCTTCGTTGTCGACCAGCTTCGGCGTGGTGCCCGAGGCGATCAGCGCGTGGAAGCCCGACACCGCGCCGCACGCGATCGTGATGAACAGGAACGGGAACAGATGGCCCGACCACACCGGGCCGCTGCCGTCGACGAACTTCGTCAACGCGGGCATCTTCAGCTCCGGCGCGACGAACAGGATGCCGATCGCGAGGCCGAGGATCGTGCCGATCTTCAGGAACGTCGAGAGGTAATCGCGCGGCGCGAGCAGCAGCCACACCGGCAGCACCGAGGCGATGAAGCCGTAGCCGATCAGGATCCACGTCAGTTGCGTGCCCGAGAACGTGAACAGCGCGGCGAGCACCGGCGAATCGTGCACGTGCTGGCCGAACGCGATCGACGCCATCAGCAGCACGAAGCCGATGATCGACACCTCGCCGATCCGGCCCGGGCGGATATAGCGCGTGTAGATGCCCATGAAGATCGCGATCGGGATCGTCGCGGCCACCGTGAAGGTGCCCCACGGCGAATTGGTCAGCGCCTTCACGACGATCAGCGCGAGCACCGCGAGGATGATCACCATGATCAGGAACGCACCGAACAGCGCGATCACGCCGGGCACGGTGCCCAGTTCCATCTTCACGAGATCGCCGAGCGAGCGGCCGTTGCGGCGCGTCGAGATGAACAGCACGATGAAATCCTGCACCGCACCCGCGAACACCACGCCGGCCAGCAGCCACAGCATGCCGGGCAGGTAGCCCATCTGCGCGGCCAGCACCGGCCCGACCAGCGGCCCGGCGCCCGCGATGGCGGCGAAGTGATGGCCGAACAGCACGTACTTGTTGGTCGGGACGTAATCGAGGCCGTCGTTGAACTTGACGGCCGGCGTCATGCGCAGGCCGTCGAGCTGCACCACGCGAGTGGCGATGAAACGGCTGTAGAAGCGGTAGGCGATCAGGTAGACGCAGATCGCCGCGATCACGATCCACAGCGCACTGATGCGCTCGCCATGGGCGAGTGCGATGGTTCCGAACGAGAACGCGCCGAGCAGCGCGACTGCAATCCAGAGCAGGGTTCCGGAAGCCCGATTCATGGTGTCTCCTGGCTATTTTTCGACATCGTCGCGCCGCAAGACAGCGCGAACTGGCGGACGCGCGAGGCCCGTTTCGACGGGCCCGGCGCTGCCGCGTATTGTTCGCGTTCGGGGTTCCGCTCACAAGCGGACAACTACGTAAGCCCGCTACGTAGCAATGCGTACGGGTAAGTCAGGGGAGCACCGGCGGACGCCGGCGCGGCGGGGGTCAGCCGTGGGGTTCAGCCATGCGCCACGTCGCGCACCGAGATGGCGGCCACGTCCACGCGCGACGGCAGGATCGCATCGCGTTGCGCGCGATCGGCCACGCGTTGCAGCACGGCGATGTCGTCGTTCGTCACGGCGCGCTGCGCGATCGACGCACGGCCGGTGATGTCGGCGGCCGCATCGGGCGGCAGGCGCGTCAGCGACGCATACACCTTCGCGTAATCGGCCGGATGCGCGAGCGCCCAGCGGCCGGCCTGTTCGAGCCGCGTCAGCACGTCGGCCAGCGCGGCGCGCTTGGCGCGATCGGCCAGCGTGGGCGCGGGCGAGGTCAGGAAGCCGAGGCCCGAGTTGATGCCGCTGCCGTCGCGCACGATGCGCGCGCCGCGCCGCACCACGTGGCCGTAGTAAGGATCGAACGTGGCCCAGATGTCGATGCGTTTCGATTCGAACGCCGCGAACGCATCCACCGGCAGCACGAAGCGCACCTCCACGTCGTGCCGCGACAGCCCGCGCTCTTCCAGCGCGCCATACAGTTGGTACTGCGAAATGCTGCCGCGCGCCGACGACACGATCACCGTCTTGCCCTTCAGGTCGGCCACGCTGCGCACCGGCGAATCGGGCTGCACCACGATGCCGAGCGCGGCGGCCGAACCGGCGCGCGTCGCGACGATACGCAGGTCGGGATCGCCGAGCGCCGCCGTCAGCACCGGCAGGTCGCCCGCGGGCGCCAGGTCGATCGCGCCGGCGCGCTGCGCCTCGAACAACGGCGCGGCGCCCTGGAAATTGGCCCAGCGGAATTGGTAGCGCGTGCCGTCGAGCACGCGCGCGGCCTCGGCCAGCGCGCGCAGGCCGCCGGCCTGGTCGCCGAGCACGAGCGTGACGTTCGAGACATCGACATCGCCCTGCGCGGCGAGCGCGAGTGGCGGCGCGACGGCGAAACCGGCGAGCGCCGCGCCGGACAGCCCGGCGAGATCGGCAAGTCGGCGCAACGCGCGGCGGCGGGCGGGCGACAGTGCGGGCAACAGCGGCTGGGAGGATTCACGACGCATCGATGGCGGCCCCGAATGGCGCCGCGCCCCGGTGGCGCGGCAGGCCGCCAAGATTAAGGAAGCGCGCCGCCGCGACCAACCATCGAAATGCGAAATGCTTATCAGCGGCGGCGGGCCGCTTCAGGCAAGCCTCAGGAACGCAGCGAACGGATGAAGCCCACCGCCAGCACGGCATAGAAGCCGCCGCAGAACAGGCCGAAGGCCTTGCGCGTGCGCGCGAAGAACGGCCCGGCCGCGCGCGCCGAAAACGCCAGCGCATAGCCCATGAAGATGCCGGTGCCGAGCAGCGCGCAGAAGCCCACCAGCACGAAGCTCGTCCAAGCCGGTGCGTGCGGCGACAGCCCGAGCGAGGTCACGGTCAGCCAGGTCAGGATCGCCTTCGGGTTGGTCAGGTGGATGCCGAGGCCTTGCAGATAGAAGCGCGTGAGCCGACGGCCGTGCGCCGGCGCGGCCACGGCCAGCGGGTCCTGCGGCGACAGCGCGCCGCGCACCGCCTTGTACGCCAGCCAGAACAGATACAGCGCGCCCAGCACCTTGAGGGCGATCAGCCATTGCCGGTACGACATCAGCAGCGCGGACATCCCGGCCGCCGCCGTCACGCCCCAGCACAGCGAGCCGCTGATCACGCCGGCCGCCATCGCGAACGCCGGCTTGCGGCCGTGATGGAGCGCCGTGTTCGCGATCGACAGATTGGCGGGGCCGGGCGACAGCGTGCCCACCAGATAGACGGCGAACGCGACGCCGAGATTGGAAACCACTTCGACGGACATCGTGACGATCCTTGGGGGCGGTGGCGAAGCACGGAGGGCGACGCGGGCGCATCGGCGCGCGTCGGGGTCGGCCGATTATGCGCCGCGCCACGGCGCGCGACAGAGACGCCTGCCACGGCGCACGGCCGGAACTGTCACGTCGTTTCGAGCGGACACTTGGCGGCGAGCGGGAAGAAAGCGAACCATGAAATGGCGATGCACGCGATGGCGCAAGATGAATCGGCAATTCGAATTCCGATTAAAAATCGAAATTCATTATTGCGATTATTGGAGTGTCGCGCATAAAAAAGAGCGGCCGAAGCCGCTCAAGCGTGACTCGTCTGTCTACCCACAGAAAGTGGAAACGAGTGCGCGAACACTAACACCGATCACATCACGCTATTGATCCGATTTAGTTAATTAATCATTGCAGAATCACAAGGAATCAAGCACCGCAGCCTTGCTGCTCAATCCTTGGGCAGAATTGTTTCCAATTCAGACGAAAGTGCGCGGAACAAGCCAGGTGATTCGGCTTCATTTTTTCATTTAAAAGAATAATACGGAAAATCTAACAAATCTTTCTGTGCAATCCGTGCGTATTGTTTTCGATACAACACTGAATTTCATTTTTCCGAATTAAATCTGACTGGTTAGTCTCACGTCACTCCAAAACCACCACACGCAACCCAACTGCCAATAGGAGCTGACACACATGAAACGCATCGCCCTGACGCTCGTTTCGCTCGCATCCATCGCAGCGATGAGCAGCGCCCACGCCCAATCGAGCGTGACGCTGTACGGCCTGATCGACACGTCGCTGACGTACGTGAACCACGCCCAAGGTTCGAAGAATTCCTGGCTGCTGGGCAACAGCAGTAACGGCAACCTGTCGGGCACGCGCTGGGGCATCAAGGGCAGCGAAGATCTCGGCAGCGGCCTGAAGGCGATCTTCCAGTTGGAAGACGGCTTCAACCCGAGCACGGGCGGCCTGGGCCAAGGCGGCCGCATGTTCGGCCGTCAGGCGTTCGTGGGCCTGTCCAGCGACCACTTCGGTACGGTCACGCTGGGCCGCCAGTACGATCCGCTGATCGACCTGATCCAGCCGATCACGGCCGACAACTACTTCGGCAGCGCGTTTGCCACGGCAGGCGACGTCGACAACTACGACAACAGCTTCCGCGTCGACAATGCCGTCAAGTACACCTCGCCGCTGATCTCGGGCGTGCAGTTCGAAACGATGTACTCGTTCGGCGGCATCGCCGGTTCGACGAGCTCGAAGCAATCGTACTCGGCAGCCGTGTCGTACAACGGCGGCCCGGTGGCCCTGGCTGCCGGCTACTACTACGCAGCGAACACGGCCGGCAACGCAGGCCAGCGCGCAGGCTGGTCGAGCACCTCGGACGGCACGTTCGACGGCCCGATCAACGGCGGCTACCAGACGGCTCACTCGCTCGGCATCGCACGCGTGGCCGGCCAGTACACGTTCGGCGCATTCACGGCCGGCGCGAGCTACAGCAACGCGCAATACAGCCGCGACGGCGCCTCGACGTTCGCCAAGGCCGAGCGCTACAACACGGGCCAGGGCTTCCTGAACTACCAACTGAACCCGTCGCTGCTGCTGGGCGTGGGCTACAGCTACACGAAGGCCACCGGCGACACGTCGGCAACGTATCACCAGGCATCGCTGGGCGCGGACTACACGCTGTCGAAGCGCACCGACATCTACATGACGGCCGCCTACCAGCACGCCAGCGGCACGACGCGCGACTCGGTCACGGGTCAGACGGTGGCCGCGCAAGCGTCGATCGGCTCGTACGGCTACGCCGGCACGAACTCGCAAACGCTGGTCAACCTCGGCCTGCGTCACCGCTTCTAAGCATCGGCGCAACGGCACGGGCGGTTCGCTTCGAATCGCCCGCGGCACCCGCGCAAACGAATGGCCGCCCTCGGGCGGCCATTTTCATTGCAGCGACGACAGCGGCAGCGCGTTACAGCGCGCCGTCGAGAATGCGCCGGTAGAACGCATGCTCGGCGTCGAGCGCGTGCGCCTGGTTCGCGGCCTGGCGGAAGCCGTGCCGCTCGTCGGCGTAGTAATGCACCTCGTTCGGCACACCGTTCGCGTCGAGCGCGGCGGCCATCGAGCGCGTCTGGTCGGGCGTGACTACCGCGTCAAGTTCCCCCTGGAAGAACACCACCGGCACGCGGATCGCATCGGCGTGCACGAGCGGCGTGCGCGCCAGATAGCGCTCGCGGTCGGCCACCGGATCGCCGATCAGCCAGCGCAGGTAGCGCGCCTCGAACTTGTGCGTGTGCGCGTCGAGTTGCAGCGGATCGCTGACGCCGTACAGGCTCGCGCCGCCGCGAAACACGTCGCGGAACGCCAGCGCGCACAGCGCCGTGTAGCCGCCCGCGCTGCCGCCGCGCACGAACGCGCGTTCGGCATCCACCAGGCCTTGTTCGGCCAAGTGCGCGATGGCGGCGCAGGCGTCGTCGACGTCGGCCACGCCCCAGGTCAGGTGCAGCGCCTGCCGGAACGCGCGGCCGTAGCCGGTGCTGCCGCGATAGTTCAGCAACACGATCGCGAAGCCGCGCTGCACCCAGTATTCGAGGCGCGGGCTGTACACGGCGTAGTTCGCGGCGGTCGGGCCGCCGTGAGCGAACACCACGACGGGCGGGGCGGTGCTTGCGGTCGCGGTCGCGGTCGCGGTCGCGTTGGCGTTGGCGTTGGCGTTGGCGTTGGCGTTGGCTGCGGCTGCGGCTGCGTCGGCATCATCGGCCGCCTCGGGCAGGTACAGATAACCGTAGGCCTCGCCGTCGCCGCTCGGAAAGCGCAGCGCGCGCGGCAGCGTGATCCGCTCGATCGGCATCGACGGCGTGACCGCGCGCAACACCTCGACGCGATGGTCGCGGCGATCGATCGCGAGAATCGCGGCCGGGCAGGTGGGCGACGCGGCGATGCAGTACAGATGCGTCGCGTCGGCCGCCAGGTGATGGAACTGGCTGTAGTCGAGCGCGAGCGGCGTCAGCGTGCCGTCGGCGTCGCGCACGCCGAGCCGGCCCCAGCCGGATTCGAACCAGGTCGAGAAACTGCCGCCGCCGTCGAGCGGCAGCCAACTGCACGCGCCAAGCTGCCACGGCGCGGCGGCGTGGTCGCCGGCCTCGGCCGGCAGCGGTGCGAGCGCGGCCGTGTTTTCCTGACCGGCGCCGTCGCCATCGAGCCGCCACGGCTGCCAGAAATTCGCGCGATCGGTCAGGCACACGAGCCGCCCCTCGGCGTCGAACGCGGGCTGCTGCACGGCCTCGTCGTCGGCCGCGCCGGCGATCGTGCGCGCGGCTTCGCCGCCGTCGCGCAGCATCAGGCGCGTGGCTGTCCACGGTTGATGCGGATGCTGCCATTCGATCCAGGCAAGCCGCGCGCCGTCGGCGCTGCGCACCGGCGCGGCGTAGAAATCCGCGCCCTCGGCCAGCACCTCGCGCGCACCGTCGAGCAGGCCGATCGACACCAGCCGGTGCGTCTCGCCATCCTGCTCGACGGCGAGAATCCGGCCATGCGCGTGGCGCAGGTCGCCGTAGCGCAACCCTTCGGGCGTCAACGGCTGCGGCTCGGCCAGGCTGTCCGGCGCGAAGCGGTAGATGCGCTGGTCGCGCTCGTTGACGAACGCCAGGTGCTCGCCCGCCACGCAGAACGCGCCGCCGCCGTATTCATAGACGCGCCCGCGTGCGCTGAAGCCGTCGGGGCTCACGCACTCGATCGCGCCGTTGCGCGCGCGCCAGATCCGGCACATCGCGTCGGCCGGATCGTATTCGGTCCAGTAGACGCCGGACGCGCCGGCCGTCAGTTCGACGAAATCGCGGCCGGCGGCCACGGCTTCGGCGGCCGTCAGCGGAGCGACGCGCTCACGGCTTGAGTCGTTTGGATTGCTTGGCATTTCGGAAGATCAGCGGGTGCGTGGTGGTGGGCCGGGGCTGCACGGCTTCATCGCGCGCGCGCAGGATCACCGGGTGATGGGGCGACTTGCCGCAAACCGGGTCGGCATTGGCCGCGTCGCCGGTCAGCATGTAGGCCTGGCAGCGGCAGCCACCGAAATCCTTCTGCTTCTCGTCGCACGAGCGGCACGGCTCGGGCATCCACGCATCGCCGCGAAAGCGGTTGAAGCCGAACGAGTCGTGCCAGATATGCCGCAGGTCGTGATCGCGCACGTTCGGGAACGCGATCGGCAATTGCCGCGCGCCATGGCACGGCAACGCGGTGCCGTCGGGCGTGACGGTCAGGAAGATGCTGCCCCAGCCGTTCATGCAGGCCTTCGGCCGCTCCTCGTAATAATCGGGCGTCACGAAGATCAGCTTGCACGGGTGATTCTGCGCGGCGAGCTTCTCGCGATAGTCGTTGGTGATGCGCTCGGCGCGCTCCAGTTGCGCGCGCGTGGGCAGCAGCGCCTCGCGGTTCAGGTAGGCCCAGCCGTAAAACTGGCAGGTCGCCAGCTCGACGAAATCGGCATCGAGCGCAATGCACAGCTCGATGATGCGGTCGATGTGATCGATGTTGTAGCGGTGCGTGACGAAGTTCAGCACCATCGGATAGCCGTGCGCCTTCACGGCGCGCGCCATCTCGAGCTTGTGCGCGAACGCCTTGTCGGAGCCGGCCAGCATGTTGTTGACCTGCTCGTCGCTCGACTGGAAGCTGATCTGGATGTGATCGAGGCCGGCGCGCTCGAACGCGTCGAGCTTGGCCTCGTCCAGGCCGATGCCCGAGGTGATCAGGTTGGTGTAATAGCCGAGCCGGCGCGCCTCGGCGATCAGCTCGGGCAGGTCGGGCCGCACCAGCGGCTCGCCGCCCGAGAAGCCGATCTGCGCGGCGCCCATCGCGCGCGCCTCGCCCATCACGCGCACCCAGTCGGCGGTCGTCAGTTCCTCGCCCTGTCGCGCGAAATCGAGCGGATTCGAACAGTACGGGCATTGCAGCGGGCAGCGGTAGGTGACTTCCGCGAGCAGCCACAGCGGCAGACCGACCGGCACGGCCGGTGCGGCGGCGGAAGCGGGCGCAGAAACGGAAGCGGCGGTGGCGAGGGCGTCCGTCATTC
The DNA here is from genome assembly GCF_054589155.1 of Burkholderia sp. 3C. NCBI lineage: Bacteria > Pseudomonadati > Pseudomonadota > Betaproteobacteria > Burkholderiales > Burkholderiaceae > Burkholderia > Burkholderia sp. 3C. The sequence continues at coordinate 26,044 of NZ_BAAILN010000125.1, read as the reverse complement.
GCGCAGTTCGATCCAGTGCTTGTCGAGCGCCACCAGCATGAACTGTTCGACATCCTCACCGAGTTCGGGCACGCCCGGAAACTGCGCGTCGAGTTCGGCGACGATGGCGGCCACGCTGCGCTGGCCGTCGATCAGCCCGCCGATCGCGGCCGCGCTCTCGTTCAGCTTGATCATCCCTTCGGGGTACAGCAGCACGTGCGCGTCCTGCGCCGGCTCGAACTGGAAGCGGTAGCCGCGCCGCCAGACCGGGGTGCGTGATCGATCGAAACTCATGGTGCGATTCCCTTGTGCCAGGCGCGTTCGGCGGTAACGGTGTGATACGGCGGCCGGTTCAGCTCGTAGGCCATCGACATCGCGTCGAGCATGGTCCACAGAATGTCGAGCTTGAACTGGAGGATTTCGAGCATACGCTGCTGCGCGTCGTGGGTCGTGTAGTGCTGCAACGTGATCTGCAGCCCGTGCTCCACGTCGCGACGCGCCTGGCCGAGCCGCGAGCGGAAGTAGTCGTAGCCGGCCGGGTCGATCCACGGGTAATGGCGCGGCCAGGTGTCGAGCCGCGACTGGTGGATCTGCGGCGCGAACAATTCGGTCAACGAACTGCTGGCCGCTTCCTGCCAGCTCGCGCGGCGCGCGAAGTTGACGTAGGCGTCAACAGCAAAGCGCACGCCCGGCAGCACCAGCTCCTGCGAGCGCAGTTGATCGGGGTCGAGGCCCACGGCCTGGCCGAGACGCAGCCACGCCTCGATGCCGCCGTCCTCGCCCGGTGCGCCGTCGTGGTCGAGCAGGCGCTGGATCCACAGCCGGCGCACCTCGCGATCGGGGCAATTGGCGAGGATCGCCGCGTCCTTCATCGGGATGTTGACCTGATAGTAGAAGCGGTTCGCGACCCAGCCCTGGATCTGCTCGCGCGTCGCGCGCCCTTCGTACATGGCGACGTGATACGGGTGATGAATATGGTAGAGCGCGCCTTTGGCGCGCAAGGCCTGCTCGAACTGTTCGGCGCTCAGGGCGGTCTGGCTCATGGTTCCTTCCATTCCTTCCAGTGGTTCGGATGTTGCGGGGCGGGCCGGGGCCCGCGAAACGGCGCGGCCTGCGTTCAGAGGTCGATCCGCATGCCGTCGAACGCCACCTCGATATGCCGCCGCGCGAGTTCCGCGCGTTCCGGCGACGCTTCGTCGAGGATCGGGTTGGTGTTGTTGATGTGCGTGAGGATCTTGCGCGGCGCCGGGAAACGTTCGAGCACCTCGATCATGCCGCCGGGGCCGCTCTGCGCGAGATGGCCCATCTGGCGGCCGGTGCGCGTGCCCACGCCGCGGCGCTGCATTTCGTCGTCGTGCCAGAGCGTGCCGTCCACGAGCAGGCAATCGGCTTGCGCCATGCGGGCGGCCAGCGCGTCGTCCACCACGCCGAGGCCGGGCGCGTAGAACAGCGTGCCGCCGGTGCGCAGGTCTTCCACCATCAGGCCGATGTTGTCGCCCGGATGCGGATCGTGACGATGCGGCGAATACGGCGGCGCGGCGCTTTCCAGCACGAACGGCAGGAAGCGCAGGTTCGGGCAGGCCGGCACGGTGAACGCGCGTTCGGGCTCGACCGGGTTCCAGCGCAGGCCGCCGTTCCAGTAGCGCAGCATGGTGAACAGCGGAAAGCCGGTGCTGAGGTCCTCATGAACCATGTCCGTGCACCACACGTCGAGCGGGCAACCCTCGCGCAGGCTCAACAGCCCGGTGGTGTGATCGATCTGGCTGTCCATCAGCACGATCGCGGCGATGCCGGTGTCGCGCAGCGCGCGGCCCGGCTGCATCGGCGCGAACTGCTGCAACTGGGCGCGGATGTCCGGCGAGGCGTTGCAGAGCACCCACGACACGCCGTCGTCGGAGATCGCGATCGACGATTGCGTGCGGGCGCGGGCGTCGACACTGCCGTCGCGAAACCCGGCGCAGTTCGCGCAATTGCAGTTCCATTGCGGAAAGCCGCCGCCGGCGGCGGAGCCGAGGATCTGGATATGCATGCGTGTGATCGGTGAGGGGCCGACGCCGGCACGAACGCCGGGGCCGGCCACAAGAAAAATAGCCTCGGCGAACCGAGGCTAGGCATGGCCTTGGGAGCGGCGTCGAATCAACGATTCGAGATGTACATCGTGATTTCGAAACCGAGGCGCAGGTCGGTGTAGGCAGGCTTGATCCACTTGGACATGGCAATTCTCCATTCGGGCGATACGGGCAGCCCGGCGTGACGCCGGGCACGAGACGACCGTGAAACGCCAACGCAAACGCGCGGCAGGAGCCGCGCGACTGGTTTTTGTTTCGGAAAGGTCTGCGGGCATCCTATCACTTTGTCCGATCCGGTGAATTCCGGCGCCGGCAGGCGATCGTGCCCCGTGACCGTGGCAAAGCCGCTGCGCTAAGATGCCTGCTCCTCTCCCTCTCGCCCCCGCCGCCCGCCATGAGCATCGAATTGACGAAGGAAGCCCGCGCCGACGCCATCGCGTCGCTGCAGCGCTATTTCGAAAGCAACATGGACGAGCCGATCGGCAATGTCGCCGCGGGCGCGCTGCTCGGCTTCTTCCTGGAAGAAATCGCCCCGACCGTCTACAACCAGGGCGTCGCCGACGCGCAGACGCACCTCCAGGAGCGGCTCGCGGAACTCGACTACACGGTGCACGAGGACGAATTCACGTACTGGTCGCGCCAGGCGCCGAAGGCCAAGAGCCGCAGCAAGTAACGGGCCTCGCGGCGGCGGCTTTTGCCGCTTTTGCCGCCGTTACCGCTGATACGTTATCCGGCCGCGCCGTTTCGTTCGACGCGGCCCGCCTCGCTCAACGGCGCGGCACGTTCTGGTCGAGGAAGCGGTGGATCACCGGCGCGATCTCGGCCACGTTGGTTTCCAGCGCGAAGTGGCCCGCGTCGAAGAACTGCACCTGCGCCTTCGGCACGTCGCGCTTGAACGCTTCCGCGCCCGGCGGCAGGAAAAACGGATCGTTCTTGCCCCACACGGCCAGGATCGGCGGCTGGTACTTGCGGAAATATTCCTGGAACGTCGGATACAGCGCCACGTTGCTCGCGTAGTCGCGGAACAGGTCGAGCTGGATCTCGTCGTTGCCGGGGCGCGCGACGAACGCCGCGTCGAGCGTATAAGCCTCGGGGGCGACCTGTTCCGGGTCCTTCGCGCCGTGCGTGTATTGCCACTTGATCGCATCGGGCTTCAGGAACGCGCGCAGCGCGTCGCGATTCGCCTGCGACGGGTCCTTCCAGTACTTCTGGATCGGGTTCCAGCCGTCGCTCAGGCCTTCCACATAGGCATTGCCGTTCTGCGACACGATCGCCGTCACGCGCTCCGGATGCGCCGCCGCGAGCCGCCAGCCCACCGGCGCGCCGTAGTCGAACACTTCCAGCGCGTACGTGTCGAGATGCAGGGTTTCGGTGAAATGATCGATCGTCTGCGCCAGATGATCGAACGTGTAGGCGTAGTGGCTGCGATCGGGGCTTTCGGTGAAGCCGAAGCCCGGCAGATCGGGCGCGATCACGTGATAGCGGTCGGCCAGACGCGGCATCAGATCGCGATACATGAACGACGACGTCGGGAAGCCGTGCAGCAGCAGCACGGTGGGCGCCGACGGGTTGCCGGCCTCGCGGTAGAACACCTTCACGTCGTCCACCTGCACGTAATGGTGACTGATCACGGGCACGGCGGTCGCCGGCGCAGCTTGCGACGCCGCGTGCGCCTCGGCGCCGCCCGTCAGTCCGCCCACCACGCCGACCGTCATCAGCGCACCCATCAGCAACGTATTGATCTTCATAGCAAAACCTCAGATTGGAATGTGATCCGGAAACCCGCACGGTTGCCGTCTAGCGTCATGTAACTGGCAACAACGTTTTTTCAGGTTACGGACACGGAACGTAACCTGTCAACATGTTTTTTATGAGTTACAATCCGTCCATCGATTTTCCGGGGGTTCAGGATGAGCACCGCAAGCACGGCCGAGGGCGCGACGGCGCTGTTCGTCGGCGACGATCTCGCGCTCGATTTCATCAACACGAAGTACGGCGTGGACGACGGCCGGCGCGACCTGCTCACGAGCGACGCGGCCGTGGTCGACTGGCTCATGCAGGCCGGCGTGCTGCCAGCCACGGATCGCGGCACCGCGCCGGTCGGCCTGCTGGACGCGGCGCTGGCGCTGCGCACGAGCGCACGCACGCTGGTCGAGCGGCGTCAGGCCGGCCAATGGGCGGACCCGACCACGCTCAACGCGGTGCTCGCATCGGGCCGTCATCATCTGGAATTGCAGTGGACGCAGGCGGGCGAGCCCGCGCTGGTGTCGCGGCGCACGGACCTCGGCGCGGCGGCGGTGCTGCTGCCGGTGGCCGAGGCGCTGGCGCGGCTGCTGGCCGAGGCCGATTTCGGCCTGGTGCGCAAATGCGAGTGCGACGAGTGCACGCTGCTGTTCCACGACCGCACCAAATCGCATCGACGGCGCTGGTGCAGCATGGCGATGTGCGGCAACCGGATGAAGGTCGCGGCGTATCGGGCCCGGCAGAAGGGATGAGCGAAGGGGGAGGCGCAGGGATCGGGGCGGTGAAGCGCCCGCGAAGGCGGGGGAAAATGGTGAAGCCCGATCGCGGCGCGGCGGCGGCGGTTTGAGCCCCCGCTGCCGCACCATGTCGATCGCCTACGGTTAAGAAGCCGTTGCGAAATTAGGTATTGGGCCTGTTAACTTTCTGTCTTGTTTTGCCGGACAGGTCCCTGGATCTGGCCATCGAAGCCCGGCGTGGTGGCCGGGAAGGCCGCGCGCAAGAAGTCAGCAACGCCCTGAGTGATCTGCTGGGAAACGACTAGGGGTTGCATGTCAAAGATCCTCCGCCTTGGCCGTTACATAAGCCTGATGCGGGTGTTTGGCACTTTCCGGGTAACGGAAACGCAGTTCGCCGTCGCGCACCATCGGAATCAGATGCTTGTTACGCAGATATTGCCGAGCAAGGTTGCAAGCTGGTCTCCCGTCAGTGGAGCCCAGGAGCACAGGCGGCGGATGCCTTCTCGCAGGGCTTTCCCCGTGGTGCGGCCTTTCAGGGTTGCAAGAAAGGTTGCAAGCTCGGGCGGCAAGGTTGCAAGTTCAAGGTTGCAAGCTTCGTCGGTTCGGGTGGCATGCTCGGCCGAGCGACTGTGCAGGGTATCGGCATGGGGCGGAACTGTAGCGGCCTAATCAACCCGGACACCGATTTTAGGGGCTCGTGCCGTTGCCGCCCGTGGAGGGCGTGTCGGGCGTGGGCGTCGGCGAATCCGAAGGCGGCTCCGACGGGAAGCCGTTGCCTGCGCCTCCGCCGTTCGCTCCGGCGTTGCCGGGGTTGTAGGCACCGTTTCCGGTACCGCCGTCACCCCCGCTCGCGCCATTGCGTCCACGATTGCCCGCAGCCGGCGCGGGCTGCTGCAACACCGGCGGCGCGGACGCGCTGAACGTATCCACCCCCGACGCCGCCCGCGCACCCGCCGCGCCGCGATTCAGGAACGCGCCGAGCGGGTCCGAACCACCATCGGCCGCCGCCGCCGTGCTGGCAGCGCTAGCGGCACTGGCCGCGCTCGCCGCCTGCTGCTGCGCCTCGTCAGGCACCGGTGCAGGCGCCGGCGTCGCACGCGGCTTCGCCGGCGCGGCCGTCTTCTCCGGCTTCGACGGGAACAGATACGTCATCCAGTCGGTCAGCTTGCCGCGCAGCGTATCGAAGAAGCCCGGCGGCGATTCGGTGTCGAACTTCGCACGCGCATCGATCAGCCTGGCGCGCAACGCACGCTGGTAGAAATCGCCGACCATCGGCAACGCGCTGCGCGCGCCTTGCCCCCAGTTGTCGCCGAGCGTGACGCGACCATCGTCGAAGCCCACCCACGCGCCCGCCACGAGCTGCGGCTGCATCAGGATGAACCAGCCGTCGGTATTGCCCTGCGTGGTGCCGGTCTTGCCCGCCACGTCACCGCGAATCCCGAAGCGCGAGCGGATCGCCGCGCCGGTGCCGCGATTGATCACGCCGCGCAGCGCATCGACCAGCGTGCGCGAGGCCGACGCCGACAACGTGCGCTCCGGTGGCGCGGGCGCGAATTCGGCCAGCACGTTGCCGTTGCGATCCTCGACCTGCGTGACCATGCGCGGCTCGACGTAGCTGCCGAGGTTCGCGATGGTCGCGTAGCCGGACACCATTTCCTTCAGCGTGACCGGGCTGGTGCCGAGCGCCAGCGACGGCACCGCTTCCAGCGTGCTGTCGCGCACGCCCATCTCGCGCGCGAGCCGCGCCACCTTGACCGGACCGACCTGCTGCATCAGTTGCGCGGTGATGCGATTGCGCGAATAGGCGAGCGCGTCGGCCAGCGTCATCGGCTTGCCGGTGGGCGGCTCGGCGTCGTCGGGGCGCCAGATCTCGCCGCCCTTGAGCGGAATTTCGACGGGCTGGTCGATGAACGTGTCGGACGGCTTCATGCCGTCGGCAAACGCCGCGCCGTACACAAACGCCTTGAACGTCGAACCCGGCTGGCGGCGCGCCTGCTGCACATGGTCGAACGGCTCGTTGGTGAAATCGCGGCTGCCCACCCACGCGCGGATCGCGCCGTCGCGCGGGTCGATCGCCATGAAGCCGGCCTGCACGTCGGCCTTCGCCTTGCACAGATTGCGCAGAAAATCGCGATCCTTGTCGAGCGTCTTGAGTGCGGCCGCGTCGTCCGCGCCGCCGTCGCGCGCGGCATGGTACTCGGGCGTCTCGCGGATGAAGGTCTGGAACAGCGGGCTGCCCGCGGCACAGCCGCTGCCCGAATTCCACATGCCGTTGGCGACGCCCTGCAACTGGTTGGCCTGCAGGCGCAGCGCCTGCGTCGCCATCGCCTGCAGCCGCGAATCGATCGTGGTCCTGACGATCAGCCCATCCGAATAGACGTTGTAGTCGTTGCGGTCGGCCCAGCCGATCAGCCATTTCTTCAGTTGCTGCGCGAAGTGCGGCGCGGGGCCGGGCGGCTCCTTCTGGCGCTCGAAATCGATGCGCAGCGGCTTCTTCTGCAACACCGCGAACTGCGCCGGCGTGAGCTTGCCGAACTTGACCATCTGCCCGAGCACCGTGTTGCGCCGTTGCAGCGCGCGCTCGGGGTTGATCACCGGGTTGTAGTAGCTGTTGCCCTTGAGCATGCCCACCAGCGTGGCGCTGTCGAGGATGTCGAGCTGATCGGCGGATTTGTCGAAATAGGTGCGCGCGGCCATCTCCACGCCGTAGGCGTTGTAGAGGAACGGCACCGTGTTCAGGTAGGTTTCGAGGATCTGCGGCTTGCTGTAGACGGCCTCGATCTTCAGCGCCGTGATCGCTTCCTTGAGCTTGCGCGTCAGCGTGGGGGCGCGCCCGATCTCGTCGGGATACAGGTTGCGCGCGAGCTGCTGCGTGATGGTCGAGCCGCCCTGACGGTCGCCCGAAAAGGTATGCAGCGCCGCACCCGCGGTGCGCTTCCAGTCGAGGCCGTGATGCTCGTAGAAGCGGTGATCCTCGGTCGCGATCAGCGCATCGACCATGTGCGGCGAGATGTCGGACAGCGCCACCCATTCGCGATTGGACGGCTTGAACTCGGCCAGCAGCTTGCCGTCGGACGACATCACCTGGGCCGGCGCATCGACGCGCGCCTTGCGGATATCGCCGATGCTCGGCGTGAACGGAATCAGGATCACCACGTACAGCGCCAGCAACGCCGGCAGCGCGGCCACCGCGATCAGCACGCCGCGGCGCGTAGGGTGCCGGACATGCCCGAGCGCACGCGAAACATACGGCCGGGCGTGTTCGACGGCGGCGGCCACCCGGGGCCGGGCGGCGTCCCGCCAGGCGGCGAGGCGGGACAACAGACGAGTCAGGAAACGACGGCTCACGCGAAACACCCGGAAAGGCGAAAGCGTGCATCGTATCAAAGCCGCCGGGGCGGCCGGTCAAGCGCCTGCCCGGCACACCGGGCCGCCGAACGCGATGCGCGCGGGCCGAATTCGCCCGCTCGGTCCGCTGACATCGCCACGATGTTTTTCGCGCCACATTATTTCGGTTTCCGAATCGATGAAAACAGGCATCGGGCAACACGTTCGTGAACGCGGAACCGCCCGCCCGTCTCGCCATTTCTTGCCGTCATCCCGGCGCCCCGGCCCGATGGCATAATCGGTCCCGCTCTCACTCCGTCGCTGCGTGCCGCGCGCCGGCACCTCCCCACGATGACCGATTCGATCACGCTTCCCGCTCCCGACAACCCGCTGCGCGTGCTCGTCGTCGACGACATCGCCGCGAGCCGCACGGAAACCGCCTCGCAAGTTCGCGCGGCCGGCCACCGCGTGATCGAGGCCGACAGCGGCGCGACCGCGCTGCGCATCGTCGAGGGCACCGATGTGGATCTCGTGCTGCTCGACCTGCTGATGCCCGACATGGATGGCTTCGAGGCCACGCGCCGCCTGCGCGCGCTGCACGAGCGCGCCTGGCTGCCGATCGTCGTGATGTCGTCGCTGAGCGGCGCCGAACATTTCGTGCGCGCGGTGGAAGAAGGCGCCGACGACTACCTCGTGAAGCCGGTGGACGGCGCGCTGCTCGCCGCCAAGATCCGCAACATCGGCCACGTGCTCGAGCTGCAATCGCGCGTGTCGCACCTCGCCGCGCACAACCGCGAACTGTTCGATCACGTGGGCGACGCGGTGCTGACCATCGAGGACGGCGTGCACATCTGCGATGCGAACGAGGCCGGCTATGCGCTGCTCGGCCTGGCCGCGTTGCCCGATGACGGCGTGCCGCTCGATTCGCTGCTGCCCGCCGAGCTGGCCGAACGGCTGCGCACCGATACGCCGCCGGCTTCGTGCCAGGCCCACGTGCGCGGCCCCGCGGGCGACGCGTTCCCGGCCGACATCCGCATCAGCCGCTGGCGCAACAGCACGCGCCCGCGCGTCTCGCTGGTGATCCGCGATCTGACCGAACAGCGCCGGCTCGACCGCCTCAAGGACGATTTCCTCAGCACCGTCAGCCACGAGCTGCGCACGCCGCTCACCTCGGTGAAGGGCGCCATCGATCTGCTCGCGGGCGGTGCGGCAGGCGCCTTGCCCGCGCCCGCGCAGAAGCTGGTGGATATCGCGCGCCGCAACGGCGAACGGCTCGGCCGCCTGATCGACGACGTGCTCGACGTCGCCAAGCTCGAAGCCGACCGCATGGCGCTGCAACGCCGCGCCTGCGCGCTCGATACGCTGCTCGACGAGGCGCTGGCCGCCAACCTCGACTACGCGCGCCGCGCGGGCGTGGTGCTCACGCGCGTCGGCAAGCCGTTCGGCTGCGAGGTGTGGGTCGATCCCGACCGCTTCCTGCAGGTGATGGCGAACCTGCTGTCGAACGCGATCAAGAATTCGCCGGCTGGCGGCGCCGTGGAAATCCGCGGCCACGCCGACGGCACGCGTGCCCGGATCGCGGTGCGCGATCATGGCGGCGGCATCCCCGAAGCGTTCCGCGCGCGCATCTTCGAGAAATTCTCGCAAGCCGACGAGCGCGACCGCCGCGTCGGCACCGGCACCGGGCTCGGGCTGCATATCACGCAGGTGCTGGTCGAGCGCATGCACGGCCGGGTCGGGCTGGTATCCACGCCGGGCCACGGCGCCGAATTCCACGTGGACCTGCCGCTCGGCGATGCCTCGGCCACGCTGCCGCCGGCACGCCCGGTGGCGTTCGTGATCGACGCCGATGCGCTCGCCCGCGCCCGCACGGCCGCCGCGCTCGCGCCCCGATTCGACACGATCGAGGCCGCCGCGCCCGACGCGCTGGGTGACGCCGCCGTGATCGCGCCGGCGCTGCTGGTCGCCGATCCCGCGCCGGACAGCACCGAAGCGGCGCACCTCGCGCGCCGCCTGCGAGAAATCGCCGGCCCCGCGCCGATCCTGCTCTACACTGACGACGTTCCGGCCGCCGCTTCGGCACTCGCGGCCGACCGGTTGCCCAAACGCGGCACCGACGACGATGCGCTGCTGCGTGCCGCGCGGCGCATCGCCCACCCCGACGGAGGTTCCCATCGATGAGCGCGACGCTCCACAAGGTGCTCTGCGCGGAGGACGACCCGGATATCCGGGCGATCCTCGAATTCAGCCTCGGCGCGGTTGGCGGCTATGAAGTCCGGCTGTGCCCGGACGGCGCCGACGCACTGGCCGAGGCCGACGCATTCCAGCCCGACCTGATCCTGCTCGACGTGATGATGCCGACGCTGAGCGGCCCCGACACCATGCGCGCGCTGCGCGAAAGGCCGGCGTTGCGCGACACGCCGATCGTGCTGATGTCGGCGCGCGCGCTGCCCGACGAAATCGAGGCGCTGCTCGAACACGGCGCCACCGGCGTGATCGTCAAGCCGTTCGATCCGATGACGCTGCCCGAACATCTGAAGATCTACTGGGATTACGCCCGTGATAAACGCGCCGGACACGCCTCCTGAATTCGAGCGCCAGCTCGCGTTGCTGCGCGCGCGCTTCACCTCCGGGCTCGGCGCACGCCGCGACGAACTGACGGCCGCCTGGCACGAATGGAACGCCCTGGCGGGCACACCCGATGCCGACCGGCCGCGCGCGGTGCTCGCAATCGCGCTGCACCGCCTGGCCGGCGCGGCGCTGTCCTACGGCTTCGAGGCGATCGGCCAGGCCGCGCGCGCGCTGGAAGGGCGCATCACCGCCGACGGCGCGCAGCCGGACAGTCAGAGCGCGCCGTTCGCGGCGCTCGTGGCCGGTATCGACGAGGCGTACGCCGGCGCATCGCGCACCGCCCCCGACACGCCGCCCACGGCCCAATAGCGTCCCCGTGCCGCCGCCCGCCGGGCCGCGGCCAGCCCCAAGAGGATCATCGAGATGGAATTGCAGACCACCCACGCGCCGTCCGGCCCGCTGCTCGTACGCTCGGCCGACCCGCATCTCGACGCCGGCAACGTTCAGGCGTTCAAGGATGCGATCGCACCGCTGCTCGCCCAGGAAGCGCGCATCGTGTTCGACATGTCGTCCCTGAGCTTCGTCGACAGTTCCGGCCTCGGCGCGCTGATCGCGTGCCTGCGCGAGACGCATCGGCGCGGCGGCGATTTCAAGCTGTGCGCGATGACCAAGCCGGTCAACGCGCTGTTCGAGCTGATGCGGATGCATCGCGTGTTCAGCGTGCACGCGAGCGCCGACGACGCGCTCGCCGCGTTCGCGTGAACCCGGGCCGCCCGGCGCACTGATGCCGAAGCGGTCCGTCACGATCGCGCCACACTTTCCGTCCCCACCCATGCTGCAATGCACGCCCGACGGCCCAGCCAGCCCCGGCCGGGCAGCCCACCGATGCGCGCGGAACGCGCAAGGAACGACACGATGGCCCGCTGGCCCGACCTGCGCACTCTGACGAAACGGCTGCCGCGCCGCCCGCCGGCCCGCGCCTCGGCCCATGCTTCGGCCGCGCTGCTGTGCGCCGCGCTCGCGAGTGCTGGCAGCGACGCCGTCGCCGGCAGCGTGCTCGATCGCATCCACGCCACGCGCACGCTGCGCGTGTGCCTCTCGCAAAGCGACGCCGGCATCAACTACCGCGACCCGCGCACCGGCCAGCCACGCGGGCTCGACGTCGATCTGGCGGCCGCGTTCGCCACCGATCTCGGCACCCAGCTCGTGATGATCGACACCCGTTTCGACACCTTCTCCGACGACCTGCTGGCCGAGCGCTGCGACATCGCCATGCTGGCGATCGCCGCCACGGCATCGCGCCATGCCACGCTGCGCTTCAGCAAGCCCTACCTGGAAGGCGGCATCGTCGGGGTCGCATCGCGCGGCAGCGAGGTGGTGCGCAGCTGGGCCGATATCGACCGGCCCGGCGTGCGGGTGGGCGTGCAGCGCGGCTCGCAGGTCGAACCGCGCCTGCGCGAGACGCTCGGGCACGCGACCATCGTGGTGCTCGACCCGCAACGCAACCGCGAGGACGAGCTGCAATCGGGCCGCATCGACGTGCTGATCGGCGGGCTTCCGTATGCGCACCGGCTGCTGGAGAATGCCGAGTGGGCGCGGCTCGTCGCGCCGCCGCAGCCGTTCGATCCGATGCCGTACGCGTATGCGGTGCGCCCCGGCGACGATGCCTGGCTGCACACCGTCGACGCCTTCATCACGCGCATCCAGCACGACGGCCGGCTCGCCGCCGCGGCGCGCCGCCATCACCTGACCGAGGTCATGCTGCTCCAGTGAAACGAATCGAAGCGATCATCCGGCATCACACCGCGCACCTTCCGGCCTGGCTCACCAGCCGCTCGGTGCTGATCGGCGGCACGCTGGCCGGCGCGCTGCTGATCGGCGCGGCCGGCGCGTTCGCCTGGTGGGAGCATCGCGGCGCGATCAACGACGAACGCAACGCCGCCGTGATGCTGGCGCGCGCGCTCGACGACGAAAGCGGGCGCGCGATCGGCACCGCCAATTCGATCGTGCGATCGATCGACAGCATGCTCCAATCGCCCGACCGGGCGGGCGCCGGGCTGGCCGACGCGATGCTCGCGCGCACTATCACCGGCACGCCGGCGATCCGCAGCGTCTCGCTGGTCGACAGCGAGGGCGAGGTGATCGCCAGCTCGTACGAGCCGAACGTGGGCATCCGCATCGATCAATCGCGGCTGCCGGGGCCGCGCGTGCCGAACGCCGACGGCAATCTCACGATCGGCCGGCCGCTCGCGGGCCGCGACCTGGCCGATTCGCTGCTGGTGCGCGGCGCGCGGCCCGCGCCGCCCAATGCGCTGCCGCTGCGCTTCATCCCGCTCGCGCGCACCAGCGTGACGCCGAGCGGCGACGTGGTCCGCATCGTCGTCTCGCTGAACCCCGATTACCTGAAGAGCACGTTCCAGATGCTGCTGGCCGACGCGCCGCGTTCGGCCGCGCTGGTCATGCTCGACGGCACGCCGGTGATATCCACCGGGGCGCCGCTCGACAAGGGCGACAACCTGGTCGGCTCGCCGCTGTTCCGCACGCGGCTGCCGCATGCCGAAGCCGGCGCGTTCTCCGCGCTCGACCTCGACGGCGTAAGCAGCATCGGCGCCTATCGAACCGCGCGGCGCTGGCCGCTCGTCACCATCGTCGCCACCCCGGCCGATCGGGCGCTGGCCGGCTGGCGCGCGCTCGCGTGCTGGGTGGCATTCGGCGCCGGCGCGGTGCTGGTGCTGTGGGGCGTGGTGTGCACGGCCGCCGCGCGCAGCCTGCGCCAGAACGCGCTGACCATCGCCGCGCTCGGCCAGTTGATGCGCGAGATCGCGAGCAGCGAGGCGCGCAACACGGCGGTGCTGACCAGCGCGATGGACGGCATGGTCACGCTCGACGCGCTCGGCCACGTGGTCGAGTTCAACCGCGAGGCCGAACGCATCTTCGGCTACCGCGCCGAAAACCTGATCGGCCAGCCCGGCGAGGCGCTGCTGCCCGACGAGATCCACGAACTGATGCGCGAACGCGCCGCCGGCGAGGACGATCGCTCGAACGCGCCGCGCAGCCGGCTCGAACTGAACGCGCGGCGCGCCAACGGCCGCGTGTTTCCGGCCGAGATCTCGGTCGCGCCGGTGGACGTGGACGGCGAGCTGTTCTACTTCTGCACGGTGCGCGACCTGTCGGAAGCCAAGCGCGTCGCGCAGGAGCGCGCCCAGTTGCTGGCCAAATACCGCGATTCGTCGTCCGACCTGCGCGGCCTGAAGAACGCGCTCGACGAGCACGCGATCGTCAGCATCGTCGCGCCCGACGGCACGTTCCTCTACGCGAATTCGATGCTGGCGTCGGTCAGCGGCTACCCGAGCGACGAACTGATCGGCCAGTCGTTCCGCCTGCTGCGCCCCGACGACGCCGCCGAACAGGCCGTGGACCGCCTGCCCGAGCTGATCCGCGAAGGCGCGCCGTGGAGCGGCCAGCTCGTGCACCGCCGCCGCGACGGCTCGCTGTTCTGGACCGCCTCCACCCTGGTGCCGATCATGAACACGTCGCAGAACACCAAGCACGCGTTCCTGATCCAGACCGACATCAGCCAGCAGGTGGCCGGCGAACACGCGCTGCAGGCCGCGCAGCGCGCCGAATTGGAACTCGGCGCGGGCATCCAGCGCGGCCTGCTGATCGGCGACCTGCCGCCGGCCGTGCACGGCTGCCTGATCGCCAGCTTCAACGTGGCCTCGCGCGGCATCAACGGCGATTTCTTCGACTGGTTCGAATTCGACGAAGGCTGCTTCGACCTGCTGGTCGGCGACGCGATGGGCAAGGGCGTGCCGGCCGCGCTGCTCGGCGCGGCGCTGAAGATGCAGTTCTCGCGCTCGATCGCCGAGCTGATCGCGCACGGCGTGCCCGGCGCACCGCGGCCGTCGCCCGCGCGCATCGTGGCGCACGCGCAGCACGCCATGCACGCGCGGCTGCAGGCGCTCGACAGCTTCGTCACGCTTTGCTACCTGCGCATCGACCGCGCGCGCGGCACCGCCACCTGGGTGGGCTGCGGGCACGAGGAAACCATGGTGTTTCGCGGCAAGGCGCCGCCCGAATTCCTGCGCAATCAGCATCCGCCGCTCGGCGTGATCGAGGAGGACGAGGTGTTCGAGGATACGGTGCGGCTCGGCGCGGGCGACACCGTGGTGCTCTATTCGGACGGCCTGACCGACGCGGTCGATCGTGCCGGCGAGCGATTCGGCCTGAATCGTTTGTCGTCCACGCTGCGCGGGCTGCTGCCGAGCCACCGCCGCCCCGGCACGATCGTGCGCGGCATGCGCGCGGCGGTGGAAGCCTTCACGCACAGCGCGCGGATTCCCGACGACATGACGATGCTGGTGCTGCAACTGCCGGACGGCGAAGCGCTCGCGCGCCGCGCGCGGCTCGACCTGCCGCGCACGCTGTCGCAGTTGCAGTTGCTGCGCGGCTTCGTCATGACGCACGCGGCGGCCGGCATCGGCGAGGACGCCGCCGCCGCGCTCGCGCTGGCCGCCGTCGAACTGGCCAGCAACGTGATGCGCCACGATTCGCAGCCGGGCGACGGGCCGATCGAGGTGGTCTGCACGGCCAATCACGGCGTCGCCACGCTCGAATTCGTCTACGACGGCCGGCCGTTCACGCCGCCGGCCGAGCTGGCGCCCGATTTCTCGGGCGAATCGGAAGGCGGCTTCGGGCTGTTCATCATTCGGGAAAGCTGCGACGAGGTCAGCCACGCGCACCTCAACGGCATCAATCGCGTGCTGCTGACCAAGCGGCAACA
Organism: Burkholderia sp. 3C; assembly: GCF_054589155.1. Classification (NCBI taxonomy): domain Bacteria; kingdom Pseudomonadati; phylum Pseudomonadota; class Betaproteobacteria; order Burkholderiales; family Burkholderiaceae; genus Burkholderia; species Burkholderia sp. 3C. The sequence goes on along the minus strand of NZ_BAAILN010000125.1, from coordinate 10,835 downwards.
TACGGTGCCGATCTGACACCACTACCGGGGCGGCCGCACAGGCCGCCCCGGTAGTAGCCGTTTTCTCCTCAAGTCCCTCGAACGTCAGGCATCCGGCCCTTTATAGGTACCTACGTTTGCAGTTTCGTCACGATTCCTCGGCCGATTCGCGTTGAAATACGCCCATCCACGCAGCAGGGGCTACGCGATGATCGCAATTTCTTTGGACGCACAACAACGTTGCAGCCGCCAGTCGGGCGGCAGGCAGGACGACGTTCGCCTGCAGCCGGGACGGATGCGTCATCTGCCGCAATCGGCCCGCGAATGGCGCCGGCTGCGCGCGAACGCCGCGCCGCTGCGCCGTCAGCCCGCGCCGTGCTGGGTCGGCAGCGCGTTCCGCGCGCCGATGGAGGAAGAATTTTGAACGCGCCGCGCATCGCCGTGGTGGTGACGGGGCGCGATCGCGGCGGCGCACTGTCGCGCTGCCTGCGCAGCGTGCACGGCGCCGACTGGCATGATCTGCCGGTCGAGGTGATCTACGCGACCGATACGCCGCTCGGCCGGGACGCCGCGCTGGCCGCCCTGAAAGGCGCCCGCGTGGTGCGGGCCGAATCGCTCGCGGCCCACCATCCGGTCACGCGCGGCGCGATGCGCAACGCCGGCTGGCGCGCGACCGAAGCCGACACGGTGCTGTTTCTCGCCGCCGATACGCTGCTCGACCGTCAATTTCCGCGCAAGGCGCTCGCCCAACTCGAACGGCACGGCTACGCCGCCGTGCGCGGCCAATGCCGCGAAGCGCTGCCGCATCAGTCCGGCTACGCGGCCGTGGTCGACCTGGACGGCCTGATGCCGGCCGGCGACGCGCTCGATTGCGCCGGCGATGCGCTGTACCGCCGCGAAGCACTCGATGAAGCCGGCGGCTTCGACCCCTATTACATCGACGGCGAAGCCGCCGACCTGTGCCAGCGCCTCAACGCGCAACGCTGGCAGATCGCCGAGCTGGATCTGCCGATGGCGCGCCACGACGACGCGCTGGCGCGCTTTGGCGACTATTGGCGCCGCGCGGTGCGGATCGGCGAATCCTATGCGGCCGCCGATGCGCGCGCCGAAGGCCGCGCCGCGTTTCCGCACGGCCATGCGCCGCAACGCAACCTGGCCTGGAGCGCCGCGCTCGGCGTGGCGCTGCTGACCTTTTCCGTGCTGCTCGCCGTGCTGCCGCAGATCGCGTGGAGCATCGCCGCGCTGTTCGCCGCCGCGCTGCTGCACACCACGCTGAACGCCCGCTCGAATGCCGGCGATTGGCGTCTTGCCACGCTCTATGCGCTGCATGCGCATCTGCAACAACTGCCGATTCTCTATGGCCAACTCGCCTATCGCAGCCGTTACGCCGCCGCACGTGCGCGACGCGCGGCTCGCCACCAGCCTGGCGAAGCGCAATGACGAGGCCGGCCGCGCGCCAGCGCCGGAATCCACCGTGATCCGGCTCTATGGCACCCGGCAGGCCGCGCCGTCCGACACCCGCCCGTCCCCGCACAAGCACGTGCTGGCCCGACGGGCGTTGTCGATCCTGATCGTCGCGCACAACGCCGCCGATCGGATCGACGCGCAACTCGAGATGCTGGCGATGGCCGCGCGCTATCGCGACTGGCAGGTGATCGTGATCGACAACGCCTCGACCGACGGCACCGCCGAGCGCATCGAGACGCGCTTCGACTGGGTGCGGCTGATCCGCTCGCCGGTCAATCTCGGCTATGCGGCGGCCTGCAACCTGGCCGCGCAGGAGGCGCTCGGCGCGCTGCTGCTGTTCCTGCATCCCGGCGCTCACGCGCAGCCCGCGATGATCGCGCGCGCCGCCGCGCGCATGCTCGTCAATCCGCAGGTGGGCATCGCGGGCGGGCGGCTGGTCGATCGGCAGGGCTACGACGTGCCGACCTCGCACCGGTTCCCGACCACCCTCGGCGACGCGTTCGCGTGGCGCGGGCCGGCCGCGCACGGCGAGCAGCCGCGTCATCCGGCGCTCGATCCCGACCTGCTGCCGCGTCCGCCGGCGCGTCGCGTCGATTGGGTGTCCGACGCGTTCGCGATCGTGCGGCACGACGTATTCCGCTATCTCGACGGCTTCGATACGCGCTTCTTCATGTATTGCGAGGACATCGATTTCTGCCGGCGCGTGGGCGAGGCCGGTTTCGAGGTGATGGTGTGGCCGGACGTGCGGGCGCGGTTCGTGGCGCGCACCCATGCCGATGCCTGGTTCGAACCGCAGGCGGCGGCCCAGCGCGAACGCTGGCGGCTGCGCAGCCGCCTGCTCTATCTCGGCAAGCATCGCGGCACGACCAGCGCGTGGCTCGCGAACCGCGTCGAATCGGCGTGGCTCACGCTGGCGGGATGGGGGTATCGCTGCGGCGGCGGGTTGTCGTCGAGCGGACAGGGGCATCGTCATGCGCTGGCCCGACGCGCACAGGTGGAAGACGCCTGGCGCGCCACCGACGGCGGCCGAAACGCGCCGCCCGGCCCGTGGCAATGACGCGCATAGGTACGACGATCGAAACAATCGCAGGGAATGAAACGAAAACGCCGCAGCGCGTCGCGATGCACGACGCGCTGCGGCGTTGACCGCCTTGTGAACGCAGCCTTGTGAAGCCGGCCGCCCGGCTTTACTCCGGCGCGTCGAGCCGCACGCAGCGGTAGCCGTAGCCGTAGATCGGGATCACCTTCCAGCCGTTCGAGCCGTCGAGTTGCAGCTTCTTGCGCAGGCGGCTCACGTGGGTGTCGACGGTGCGCGTGTCCACATCGGCATGCACGCCCCACACGCGGTTCAGCAGGTGATCGCGCGACAGCAACTGGCCCGGGCTCTGGAACATGTAGACGGCCAGATCGAATTCCTTCTGGGTCAGATCGACCGCCGTGCCGTTCACGGAGATCCGCACGCGCTGGATGTCGATCTCGTAGGCGCCGAGCGTGAGCGGCGCCTTGCCGCCCAGCCCGTAGCGGCGCGCCACGGCCGCGATCCGCGCCAGCATCTCGGCCGAGCGGGCCGGCTTGACGAGGTAATCGTCGGCGCCGGCGCGCAGCGCGGTCAGCACGGTCTGCTCGTCGTCGCGCGCGGTCAGCACGATCACCGGCACGTTCCAGCCGAGGTTGTCGCGCACCCACTGGATCATCGCGTCGCCCGTGGTGTCGGGCAGCATCCAGTCGATCACGAGCAATTGGTAGCGGTCGTTCTTCAGCGCCTCGGTGAATGCGGCGCCCGTTGCGAAACCCTGTGCGCGATGCCCGCCATGTTCGAGCCACAACATGATCAGGTCGCGTTGGTCGGCATCGTCTTCCAGCACGGCGGTCAGCATTGCGGGTACTCCATCCAGAAAATGGCCCCATCTTACTCACCCCGTGGGCGATTGGGAAATCGACTTCTCACATCGCCGCGCGCGCGAGGCCGGCAAGCGTGCACGGCCGGCCGCGCTGCGGCGCGGCGAAATCGCGGACAATAGCGCCGGCGCCCGCCCCACGGCGGGCCGTGTTTCCCCGTCGACCGAACATGAAACTCAAGGCGAAGATCCTCCTGCTCGCGATCGTGCCGTTCCTGGCCGCGATCGCCGCGATCGGCTTCGGCGTGCGCCAGCAGGCCACGTCGCTGGCGCGCGCGCAGCACGAGACGATCGAATCGGCCTATCTGGCCAGCAAGGAACTCGAACTCAAGCATTACGTCGAGCTGGCGACCAGCGCGATCGCGCCGCTGTACGCCGCCTCGCGCGACGGCGCGGCCGGCGAGGACACGCGGCGCGCCCAGGCGCTCGAAATCTTGCGCAAGATGGATTTCGGCCCCGACGGCTACTTCTTCGTCTACGACCTGCAGGGCAATTCGCTGATGCATCCGCGCGAGCCCGAGCGCGTGGGCCGCAACTTCTGGGCGATGCGCGACGCATTGGGCGCGCCCACCATCCAGCAGCTGGTGGATGCGGCCTCGCACGGCGGCGGCTACGTGCGCTACCAGTGGCAGCGGCCGTCCACCGGGCGCATCGAGGGCAAGCTCGGCTACGTGGTGGCGCTCGAACGCTGGGGCTGGATGCTCGGCACCGGCATCTATCTCGACGACGTCGATCGCGCGCTGGCCAACATCGACGCACGCGCCTCGGCCGAAATCGACAGCACGATGAAAGGGCTGGCCGCGATCGCGCTGGCCGGCGCGGCCGTGATCGCGCTGTGCGCGCTGGTGCTCAACGTCAGCGAATCGCGCCACGCCGATGCGCGTCTGAAAGCGCTCGCGCAGCGCGTGGTGGAATCGCAGGAAGACGAACGCGCGCGGCTCTCGCGCGAGCTGCACGACGGCATCAGCCAGATGATGGTGTCGGTCAAGCTGATGCTCGAATCGGTGCTGGAACGGCTCGAACGCGGCCCGGCGCGCGATGCGTCGGCCGAAGGCGCGCTGGCCAAGAGCGCCACGCGGCTCGGCGACGTGCTGCGCGAGGTGCGCCGCATCTCGCATGCGCTGCGGCCCGCGATGCTCGACGATCTCGGCCTGGCCGCCGCGCTCGATCAGTTGATCCGCGAATTGCAGGGGCAGGGCGAGAGCGGCGTCGAGATCGGCTACACGCAGGTCGCCCATTCGGGCGCGCCGCCGCTGCCGGCCGCCGTCAACACCGCGCTGTTCCGGATCGCCCAGGAAGCGCTGACCAACCTGCTGCGCCATGCGCAGGCCACGCGCGGCGCGGTGTCGCTCGACATCGGCGCGCATTCGGTGGCCCTCAGCGTGGCCGACAACGGCCGCGGCTTCGACGTCGAACGCACCCAGGCCGATCCGCACCGCGGCGTCGGGCTGCGCAACATGCGCGAGCGCATCGCGGCGCTCGGCGGCATCCTCACGATCCGGTCGCAGCCGGGCCACACGGTGATCAGCGCGCGCGTGCCGCTGCGCGCCACTGCGCCCGCCGCCGCCCGACCCACCGACACGGAATCACGATGACGGCTTTCTCTCCCGACGCTTCGGCGCCCACCGCCCGGCTGCTGCTGGTCGACGATCACCCGCTGGTGCGCGACGGCCTCAAGATGCGGCTCGAAGCCGTGCCGGGCCTGGTGGTGGCCGGCGAGGCCGGCAATGCGGCCGACGCGCTCGCGCTGGCCGCATCGCTCGAACCCGATCTCGCGCTGATGGATGTCGGCATGCAGGGCATGAACGGCATCGCGCTGGCCGGCGTGTTCCACGAGCGCTTTCCGGCGATCCGGGTGGTGATGCTGTCGATGCACGACAACGTCGAATACGTGACGCAGGCCGTGCGGGCCGGCGCGAGCGGCTATCTGCTGAAGGATTCGCCGGCCAGCGAGATCGTGCGCGGCATCGGCGCGGTGCTGGCCGGGCAGACCTTCTTCAGCGAGGGGCTGGCCGCGCGGATGATCCACGCCAGCGCGGGGGCCGGGCCGGTGGAGCGGCTCACGCCGCGCGAGCGCGACATTCTGGATGCGCTGGCCGAGGGGCTGTCGAGCAAGCAGATCGCGCAGCAGAACGGGTTATCCGTGCGCACCGTCGAGACGCACCGGCTCAACCTCAAGCGCAAGCTCGGCATCGAGGGGCAGGCGGAATTGATCAAGTTCGCGGTGGAACAGCGCCGCCGTTAAGCGGTGGGCGGCGAGCCGCGGGCCTCAGCGCGCGAGGCGCGCGACGGCTTCGGCGTGCTGCGGGAACTGGCGCGCGAGCGCCTGCGGGTCGGCCAGCTCGAATTCGGCGAACTCGAAGCCCGGCGCGACCGTGCAGCCCACCAGCGCGAACCCGGCCGAGTCGGCGCAGGCCGCGCCGAACCAGCGCCCGGCCGGCACCACGGCCTGGCTCACGGCACCGGGATGCAGCAGCGGATTGCCGAGACGGTGGATCACGAGGCCGTCGGCATCGTCGAGCAGGTAGACGTCGAGCGGATCGCCCGCGTAGAAATGCCAGACCTCGTCGGAGCGGATTCGATGCCAGGCGGAATACGCGCCGTCGCACAACAGGTAATAGATCGCCGTGGAGGCGCTGCGCGACGCGCCGTCGGCCTCGCGCCCCACGCGCAGCGGCGCGCGGTAGGTTTCGCGGAAATAGCCGCCTTCGGGGTGCGGCAGCAGCGCGAAACGCTCGATCAGTTCGGCGGCGGCGGGGTGGGCGGAAGCGGGCGCGGCGGTAGGCGGCATCGGAAGCACCTGGGAGCGGAGGGGGCGGCGCGGGCGCGCCAAGGCAGCAAGGCATGTGCCCGGACCGACGGCGAAACCGGAGCGGGCGGCCTGCAGATCAGGCCGGCCGGGGCGCATCGGCTGACGCGCCCCGGCCGCATCACGTCAGTTGACGCGCGCGTTGTGCTTCTGCAGGAACGCGATCAGGCCATCGATGCCGCCCGCGGCGAGCTGCGCCTTGAACTGGCCTTGATAGACCTGGATCAGCCACGCACCGGACATGTCGATGTCGTAGATCTTCCAGTCGTTGCCGTCCTTGCCGAGCCGGTAGCCGACGTTCTGCGTGTCGCCCGGCGTGGTCACGGTGGACTGCACCAGCGCATCGCTGCCGTTCGCGCCGCCCGCCTTGAACGAGAACTTCGCGTCCTGGCCGCCGAGCTGGGCCAGCGAGGCCGCATAGGTGCGCGTCATCAGGAGCCGAAATTGCTTGTACAGCTCCTGTTGCTGGGCCGGGCTGGCCTTGCCCCAGTCGGCCCCGACGGCGATCCGCGTGGTGCGCTCGAAGTTGGTGACGGGCAGGAAACGCGTCTCGACGACCTGCGTGATCTTGCCCATGTCGCCGCCGCGCGCGCCCGGATCGGTCTTCATGGCGTTGACCGTGCCTTCGACGGCGTTACGAACCACGTCCACGGGGGCGCTTTGCGCGAAAGCCGACACGGAGACGGCCGCCGCAGCGACGAATGCAATCAGATGACGTTTCATACGGTGTTCGTGCTCGCTAAAAAAAGAAGCCGGCGCCAATAGGCTCCGGATCGAAACAGTATAGCGGCCCGAGCCGGGCGCAGCGCCGTCGAGCCCGCTGCGGAGCGCGCCGTTACGTTTCGCTTACGTTTGTCACGGACTACTGACATGATGTGGCCGGCGGCGCGCCGCATCCGGCCACCCGATGCCGGTCGGGTCGGACGCTTTTTCCGCCGATCGCCCCGGCCAGCACCGCTGCGTGGGGATAACAGCCCCGAAATCGTGGCGCCGGTATACTTGAGCACTTTGTCCGAAGGACGTCCCGCCAGCCCGCCCCATGCTGACAACCCTACTCGTCCGACTCGTTGCCTGGTCGGTGCGGCGCCCGTTGCTGGTCGTCGCGCTATCGCTCGTGATCGCCGCGTTCAGCGGCGTCTATACCGTCCAGCATTTCAAGATCAACACCGACATCAGCAAGCTGATCGACAACGCGCCGCAATGGGCCGCGCTCGGCAAGGCCGTGGACGACGCGTTCCCGCAGCGCAGCCAGACCATCCTCGCGGTGGTGGAAGCGCCCGCGCCCGAATTCGCCTCGGCCGCCGCCAACGCGCTGGCCGCCGCGCTGGAGAAGGACACCCAGGCCGGCAAGATCGGCCAGGTGTCGCTGCCGGCCGGCGGGCCGCTGTTCGAGCGCGACGCGCTGCTGTTCCTCACGCCCGACGACGTCAAGCGCACCACCGCGAAGCTCGCCGACGCCCGCCCGCTGGTCAACACGCTGGCGCAGGACCCGAGCGTGCGCGGCCTCGCCACCACGCTGTCCACCACGCTCGGCCAGCCGCTGCTGACCGGCCAGGTCACGCTGCCGGGCATGAAGACGCTGCTCGCCCGCGCCGCCGCCACCGTCGACGATGTGCTGGCCGGCAAGCCCGCCGCGTTCTCGTGGCGCGCGCTGGTCGATAGCGATTCGGCGAAACAGCCGGCGTTCGCGTTCGTGACGGTCGAGCCGATGGTCAACTACGGTGCGCTGAAGGCCGGCGAGCAAACCTCCCAGACCATCCGCGCCACCGCCGCCTCGCTCGGCCTCGACAAGCGCTTCGGCGCCGTGGTGCGCCTGACCGGCGAGCAGCCGCTGGCCGACGAGGAATTCGCGTCGGTGCAAGACGGCGCCGCCGTCAACGGCATCGGCACGCTGATCGTCGTCCTGATCATTCTGTGGCTCGCGCTGCGCTCGAAGCGGATGATCGGCGCGGTGCTGATCACGCTGGTGGTGGGCCTGGTCGTGACGGCCGCGCTCGGCCTCGCGATGGTCGGCTCGCTGAACATGATCTCGGTGGCGTTCATGGTGCTGTTCGTCGGGCTGGGCGTGGATTTCGCGATCCAGTACGGCGTGAAATACCGCGAGGAGCGCCACCGCGATCCGAACCTCGATCACGCGCTGCTCGGCGCGGCGCATGCGATGGGCATGCCGCTCTCGCTGGCCACGGCGGCCGTGGCGGCCAGCTTCTTCTCGTTCCTGCCCACCGCCTATCGCGGCGTGTCGGAGCTGGGCCTGATCGCCGGGGTGGGCATGTTCGTGGCATTCCTGACCACCATGACCCTGCTGCCCGCGCTGCTCAAGCTCATGCACCCGCCGGGCGAGGCCAAGGCGCCGGGCTTCCCGCGCCTCGCGCCAGTGGATGATTACCTCGACCGGCACCGCAAGCCGATCCTGATCGGCACGCTGGCGGTGGTGATCTGCGCGCTGCCGCTGCTCACGCGCCTGCATTTCGACTTCAACCCGCTGCACCTGAAGGATCCGCACACCGAATCGATGGCCACGCTGATCGCGCTGAAGGATTCGCCGGAAGCGGGTGTCAACGACGTGCACATGCTCGCGCCCACGCTGGCCGACGCCGACGCGGCGGCCGCGCGCCTCGCGAAGCTGCCGGAAGTGGGCCGCACCACCACGCTCACGTCGTTCCTGCCGCCCGACCAGCCCGAGAAGCTCGCCACCATCAAGACGGCCGCCGACACGCTGCTGCCCGCGCTGACGCAACCGGCCGCGCCGCCCGCCGCCGACGCGCAACGCGTGGCCGCGCTCAAGCGCGCGTCGGCGCTGCTCGAATACGCGTCGGAAGATCACCCCGGCGCGGGCGCGGCGGAGGCCAAGCATCTGTCGCAATCGCTCGCCAAGCTGGCCGCCGCCGATGCCGCCGCGCGCGACCGCGCCGAGGTGGCGTTCTCGAACACGCTGACCCTCGCGCTCGGCCAGCTCGCCTCGCTGCTGCAGCCGTACGAGATCACGCGCGCGAACCTGCCGCCGCAGATGGTGCGCGATTGGGTGGCGCCCGACGGAAGCGCGCTGGTGCAGATTTCCCCGAAGGTGCCGCCGGGCGTCGACCCCGGCGACGACACCATGCTGCGCCATTTCGCGCAGGCCGTGAAACGCGCCGAGCCGGCCACCATCGGCGGCCCGATCTCGATCCTGCATTCGGCCGACACCATCATCAAGGCGTTCCTGCAAGCCGCCGCGCTGTCGCTCGTGTCGATCACGATCCTGTTGTGGATCACGCTGCGCCGCTTCGGCGACGTGCTGCGCACGCTGATCCCGCTGCTGGTGTCGGGCGTGGTCACGCTCGAGCTGTGCGTGGTGTTCGGCATGCCGCTGAACTTCGCCAACATCATCGCGCTGCCGCTGATGCTCGGCGTGGGCGTGGCGTTCAAGGTGTACTTCGTGATGGCATGGCGCGCGGGCCAGACCGGCCTGCTGCATTCGAGCCTCACGCACGCGGTGCTGTTCAGCGCCGCGACCACGGCCACCGCGTTCGGCAGCCTGTGGTTATCGCATCACCCGGGCACGGCGAGCATGGGCAAGCTGCTCGCGCTCGCACTATCCTGCACGCTGATCGGCGCCGTGGTGTTCCAACCCGTGCTGATGGGCAAACCGCGCGTGCCACGCGCGCCCCAATCTCCCGACATCAATGAATAAACTGCGAATCCTGGCCGCGAGCCTGACCGCCGGCGCACTCCTGAGCGGTTGCGCGACCGGCCCCAACCGTACCCCGGGCGACCCGCTCGAACCGATGAATCGCGTGATCTTCTCCGTCAACGATACGGTCGACACGCATTTCGCCGCGCCGATCGCGCGGGGCTACCAGAAGGTCACGCCCACGCCGCTGCGCACCGCGATCAGCAGCTTCTTCTCGAACATCAGCGACATCGGCAACGTCGCCAACAACCTGCTGCAATTGCGCGTGACCGACGCCACCGAGGACGTGATGCGGGTGGTGATCAATACGGTGTTCGGCGTGGGCGGGCTGTTCGACGTGGCGACGGTGGCCGGGCTGCCGAAGCACCATCAGGATTTCGGCCTGACGCTCGCGCGTTGGGGCGTGCCGGCCGGCCCGTACCTGGTGCTGCCGCTGTTCGGGCCGAGCTCGTTCCGCGACGGCGTGGGCCGCACGGTGGACGTGCGCTTCAACCTGCTGAACTACATCGAGCCGGCCGTGCGAAACCCGATGTACATCGGGCAATTCATCAGCGGGCGTTCCGACCTGCTCGGTGCGTCGGACCTGCTGCAGCAGGCTGCGCTCGACAAGTATTCGTTCGTGCGCGACGCCTACACGCAGCAACGCCAGTCGCAGACGTATCACGGCTCGCTGCTGCGCACGTCGGGCGCGGCCGGCACGCTGCCGGGCGGGCTGCCGAATTACGACGATCCGGGCGCGAGCACCGGCGCGGGTGGCGCGAACGGCGAGCCGACCGGCCTGCCGAACTACGCCGATCCGGGCGCGGATGCAGCAGCGTCGGGCGCCAGCACGCCGGCGGCGGCTTCCGGCGCCGCGGCCACGGCCGCGCCGTCCTCGCCGCTGGCACCGTCGATCCCCGTGCCGCCGGCGGCTCCGGCTTCGCAAGCCGCGCCCGCCAGCGCCCCCGCCGCGCCCTGAGCGGGGCGCCTCGCACCCGCCCCGTCGCGGCCCGGCGGCGCCTCGCTTGCGAAG
>NZ_BAAILN010000124.1:102858-111040 GCF_054589155.1 Burkholderia sp. 3C | reverse complement strand
CCCCGGCAGCTTCGCGGCCTACGAGGCCGCGAAGGCGAAGCTGTTTGCGTGGCGCGGGCTGCGTCACGCCATCGTCAACCGCGACGACGCGGCCGGCGAACGCCTGCTCGAAGCGCTGGCCGGGCGCACGCGCACCGTGGCGTACGGCATTGGCGATCGCGCCGATGCGCCCGACGCCGATCGCGAACTGATCGCGCACGACGTGCGTGCCACGGCCACCGGCACGGCGTTCCGTCTGGCGTCGTCGTGGGGCGATGCCGATGTCGAAGTCGGCACGCTCGGCCTGTTCAACGTCAGCAACCTGCTGGCCGTGCTCGGCACGCTGCTGGTGGCCGACGTGCCGTTCGACGCGGCGCTGGCCGAACTGCGCAAGCTCGAATCGGTGAACGGCCGCATGCAGCGGCTCGGCGGCCGGATCGCGAGCGACGAACCGCTGGTCGTGGTCGATTACGCGCACACGCCCGACGCGCTCGAAAAGACGCTCGAAGCCTTGCGCCCGATCGCGGCGGCACGCGGCGGCGCGCTGGTCTGCATGTTCGGCTGCGGCGGTGATCGAGACACCACCAAGCGTCCGCTGATGGGCGGCATCGCCGAGCGGCTCGCCGATCGCGTCGTGGTCACGAGCGACAACCCGCGCAGCGAAGTGCCGCTCGCCATCATCGAGCAGATCGCCGCCGGCATGCGCACGCCGGATGCCGCGCAACGCATCGAGGATCGCGCCAGCGCGATCCTGCAGGCCGTACGCGGCGCGGCGCGCGAGGATGTCGTGCTGCTCGCCGGCAAGGGCCACGAAGCCACACAGGAAATCATGGGCAAGAAACGCGAATTCTCGGATCAGGACCATGCGCGGCTCGCGTTGGCCGCGCGCGCGACGCACGCACACGGAGGCAACGAATGACGATGCTGACCCTGCGCGAAGCCGCCGAACTGATTCCGGGCGCGACGATCGCGGGCGACGGGAACATCGCGTTCTCGCGCGTGTCCACTGACAGCCGCACGGCAGGCGAAGGCGATCTGTTCGTCGCGCTGAAGGGCGAGCGCTTCGACGCGCACGATTTTCTCGCCGAGGTCGCCGCACGTGGCGTGAGCGCGGTGCTGGTGTCGCGCAGCGACGCACCGGCCACGCTGGCGCAACTGAAGGTGGCCGACACGCGCGTGGCGCTCGGCGCGCTCGCGCACGGCTGGCGCCGGCGCTTCACGGGGCCGCTGGTTGCCGTGACGGGCAGCAATGGCAAGACCACCGTCAAGGAAATGATCGCGTCGGTGTTCGCGGCGGCGGTGGGCAAGGATGCCCGGCTGTCGACGGCCGGCAACTTCAACAACGACATCGGCTTGCCGTTGACGCTGTTGCGGCTCGCGCCGGCGCACCGGCTCGCCGTGATCGAACTGGGGATGAATCACCCCGGCGAGACGCAGACGCTCGCGAAGATCGCCGCGCCCACGGTCGCGCTGGTCAACAACGCGCAGCGCGAGCATCAGGAATTCATGGCGACGGTCGAGGCCGTCGCGCTCGAACATGCGTCGGTGATCCACGCGCTGACGCCCGACGGCGTCGCGGTGTTTCCGGCCGACGACAAATACGCCGGGATCTGGCGCGTCGCGGCCACCGGCAACCGGGTGGTCGATTTCGCACTCAACGACGGCGCCGGCACGACCGACGCCGCGGTGACGGGCACCATGCAGGGCGGCGTGCTGTCCATCGCGACGCCGGCCGGCGCGCTGGAGGTGCGTTTGCAGGCGCTGGGCGCGCACAACGCACGCAACGCGCTCGCGGCCACCGCGGCTGCGATCGCGGCGAACGTGCCGCTCGACGCGATCCGCGCCGGCCTCGAGGCGTTCGAGCCGGTGAAGGGCCGCCTGCAGGTCAAGCATGCGGCGCTCGCGTCGCTGGCTGGCGCGACCGTGATCGACGACAGCTACAACGCGAATCCCGATTCGATGCGCGCCGCGATCGACGTGCTGGCCCAGCAGGCCGCACCGCGCGTGCTGGTGATCGGCGAGATGGGCGAGGTGGGCGACGAAGGCCCGGCGTTCCATCGCGAGATCGGCGCCTACGCACGCGAGCGCGGCATCGAGGCGCTCTACGCGATCGGCGACGCCACGCACGACGCCTGCGCCGCGTTCGGCCCCGCCGCACGGCATTTCGGCGAGATCGGCGCGCTGCTCGCGGCGCTCGACGCCGCCGGCCACGGCGCGGCCGCCACGGTGCTGGTGAAGGGCTCGCGTTACATGAAGATGGAGCGCGTGGTCGACGCACTGACGAACCAACCCGCGACGGGCGCGACGCCCGACGCACACTGAGAAGGAAGTAAGCAATGTTGCTGGCGCTGGCGCAATGGCTGCAAGGAGACGCAAGCTTTTTGCGCTTGTTCACCTATCTGACGTTCCGTGCGGTGATGGCTACCATCACCGCGCTTGGCATCGGCCTGGTCTGCGGTCCGTGGGTCATTCGCAAGCTGGCCGAAATGAAGGTCGGCCAAGCGGTGCGCAAGGACGGTCCGCAAACCCACCTCGTCAAGTCGGGCACGCCGACCATGGGCGGCGTGCTGATCCTGATCGGCATCGCGGTCGCCACGCTGCTGTGGGGCGACCTGACGAACCGTTTCATCTGGATCGTGATGCTGGTCACGTTCGGCTTCGGCGTGGTCGGTTGGGTGGACGATTACCGCAAGGTCGTCCACAAGGACCCGCGCGGCATGTCCTCGCGCGAGAAATATTTCTGGCAATCGCTGATCGGCCTGTTTGCCGCGGTCTATCTCGCATTTAGCGTGTCCGAAGCCAGCAACGTGCGCGTGTTCGACCTGTTCATGAGCTGGGTGCGCAGCGGCCTGTCGATGGGCCTGCCGGCGCGCGCCGACCTGATGCTGCCGTTCCTGAAGTCGATCAGCTATCCGCTCGGCGTGTGGGGCTTCATCGCGCTCACGTATTTCGTGATCGTCGGTGCGAGCAATGCGGTGAACCTGACCGACGGCCTCGACGGGCTCGTGATCATGCCGGTGGTGCTGGTCGGCGCGTCGCTCGGCGTGTTTGCCTACGTGATGGGCAGCTCGGTCTATTCGAAATACCTGTTGTTCCCGCACATCGCGGGCGCGGGCGAACTGCTGATTTTCTGCTCGGCGATGGGCGGGGCGGGGCTGGCGTTCCTCTGGTTCAACACCCACCCGGCCCAGGTGTTCATGGGCGACGTCGGCGCGCTGGCGCTCGGCGGCGCGCTCGGCACGGTGGCCGTGATCGTCCGCCAGGAAATCGTGCTGTTCATCATGGGTGGCGTGTTCGTGGCCGAAACCCTGTCCGTCATGCTGCAGGTGACCTGGTTCAAGTACACCAAGCGCCGCTACGGCGAAGGGCGTCGCATCTTCAAGATGGCGCCGCTGCATCACCATTTCGAATTGTCCGGCTGGAAAGAGACGCAGGTGGTCGTGCGTTTCTGGATCATCACGTTGATGCTCTGCCTGTTCGGTTTGACCACGCTCAAATTGCGGTAAAGGGATAGGAAGCGATGTCTGGCGAGATGTTTGGAGATCGGCAACGGCCGATGGTGCTCGTGCTAGGGCTCGGTGAATCGGGCCTCGCGATCGCGCGTTGGTGCGCGAGGCACGCGTGTCCGTTGCGCGTCGCGGATACCCGCGAGGCGCCGCCGAATCTTGCCCAATTGCGCGACGCCGTCGCCGAAGCCGAATTCGTCGGCGGCCCGTTCTCGCCCGCGCTGCTCGACGGCGGCGTGGAGCTGGTGGCGCTGAGCCCCGGCCTGTCGCCGCGCGATCCGGCCACCGCCGCGCTGCTCGACGCCGCGCGCGAACGCGGCATCCCCGTGTGGGGCGAACTCGAATTCTTCGCGCGTGCGCTGGCCGCGCTCGGCGCGAACGGCTATGCGCCGAAGGTGCTGGCGATCACCGGCACCAACGGCAAGACCACCACCACCAGCCTGACGGGCCTGCTCTGCGAACGTGCGGGGCGCTCGGTCGCGGTGGCCGGCAACATCAGCCCCGCGATGCTCGACAAGCTGTCGGCCGCGATCGACGCGGCCGCGCTGCCCGACGTGTGGGTGCTCGAACTGTCGAGCTTCCAGCTCGAAAGCGCCGAAAGCTTCGCGCCCGACGCGGCCACCGTCCTCAACATCACGCAGGATCACCTCGACTGGCACGGCGGCTTCGAAGCCTACGCAGCCGCGAAGGGCCGGATTTTCGGGCCGCGCACGGTGCGCGTGCTGAACCGCGACGACGCGGAAGTCATGAAGTTCGCGCCGCCTGCCGCGGCCGCCGACGCGCCGCGCGCGGTCACGTTCGGCTTGAACGAGCCGTCGCGCGAGGGCGATTACGGCCTGCTGCGCGAGGGCGGGATCAACTGGCTGGTGGAAGCGATCGATCGCGACGGCCACGACGAGCCGGTGTCGCCGCGCCGTCGCAAGGCCGAAGCGGCCGTCGCGCCCACGCTGGCCCAGAAACGCCTGATGCCGGCCGACGCGCTGCGCATTCGTGGCCTGCACAACGCCGCGAACGCGCTGGCGGCGTTCGCGCTCGCCCGTGCGATCGGCCTGGCGCCGGCCGCGCTGCTGCACGGGCTGCGCGAGTATCGCGGCGAGGCCCATCGCGTCGAGCTGATCGCCGCGCTCGATGGCGTCGATTACGTCGACGACAGCAAGGGCACCAACGTCGGCGCGACCGTGGCCGCGCTCGACGGCCTCGCGCAACGCGCCGTGCTGATCGCCGGCGGCGAAGGCAAGGGCCAGGATTTCTCGCCGCTCGCCGCGCCGGTCGCGCGCTGGTGCCGCGCCGTGATGCTGATCGGCCGCGATGCCGGGCTGATCCGCGCCGCGCTGGCCGATGCCGGCGTGCCGCTGATCGATCAGGCCACGCTCGAAGCCGCCGTGCAGGCCGCCGTCGAGCTGGCCGAGCCGGGCGACGCCGTGCTGCTGTCGCCGGCCTGTGCGAGTTTCGACATGTTTACCGGTTACGCACATCGCGCCGCGGTGTTCCGCAGCGCGCTCGAGGACATCGCACTCGACCGAGGTACGACGCTATGAGCTGGTCCGACCGCTTTGTTTCCCGTTTCATCGGCCAGCGCGAAGCCGGCGGCGGCGCGGCCGTCGCACGGCCGGCCACGCGCGGCGCCTCGTCGTCGGGCGGCTTTGCCGCCGGCCTCGGTGGCGTGCGCCCGACCCGCTCGCGCGTGCTCGATTTCGACTACTCGTTGATGTGGGTGGCGATCGCGCTGCTCGGTCTCGGCGTGGTGATGGTCTATTCGGCGTCGATCGCGATGCCCGATTCGCCGAAGTACGCGGCCTATCGCGACTACGCGTTCCTGATGCGTCACTGCATCTCGCTGACGGTCGCGTTGATCGCGGCCGTATTCGCGTTCCGCGTGCCGATCGCGACCTGGGACAAATACGCGCCGCACCTGTTCCTGCTGGCGCTGGTCGCGCTCGTGGTGGTGTTGATCCCGCACATCGGCAAGGGCGTGAACGGCGCGCGGCGCTGGATTCCGCTCGGCATCACGAACATGCAGCCGTCGGAAATCATGAAGCTCGCGGTGACGATCTACGCCGCGAACTACACGGTGCGCAAGCAGGAATACATGCACAGCTTCGCCAAGGGCTTCCTGCCGATGGCCGCCGCGGTCGGCCTGGTCGGGATGCTGCTGCTGCTCGAACCGGACATGGGCGCATTCATGGTGGTCGCCGCGATCGCGATGGGCGTGCTGTTCCTCGGCGGCGTGAACGGCAAGCTGTTCGGCGGCCTGGTGGCGACGGCGGTGGGTACCTTCACGATGCTCGTGTGGGCATCGCCGTGGCGTCGTGAGCGGATCTTCGCCTATCTCGATCCGTGGGACGAGCGTTACGCGCAGGGCAAGGCTTACCAGCTGACCCACTCGCTGATTGCGTTCGGACGCGGCGAATGGTTCGGCGTCGGGCTCGGCGGCAGCGTCGAAAAGCTCAACTACCTGCCCGAAGCGCATACCGACTTCATCCTCGCCGTGATTGGCGAGGAACTCGGCTTCGTCGGCGTGCTGGTGGTGATCCTGCTGTTCTACTGGATCGTGCGCCGCGCGTTCGAGATCGGCCGTCAGGCGCTCGCGCTCGACCGCACGTTCGCCGGCCTGATGGCCAAGGGCATCGGCCTGTGGTTCGGCGCCCAGACCTTCATCAACATGGGCGTGAACCTCGGCCTGCTGCCGACCAAGGGCCTGACGCTGCCGCTCGTCAGCTACGGCGGCTCGGGCATCCTGCTCAACTGCGTGTCGCTGGCCGTGCTGCTGCGGGTGGACTACGAAAACCGGGTGCTGATGCGCGGAGGCAAGATATGACCGCACGGCAGCGCACGCTGATGGTGATGGCAGGCGGCACCGGGGGCCATGTGTTCCCGGGGCTGGCGGTCGCCCATCGGATGCAGGCGCAAGGCTGGCGGGTCGTATGGCTCGGCAATCCGGCCGGGATGGAAGCCACGCTGGTGCCGAAGCACGGCATCGCGATGGAGCCGGTGCGTTTCGGCGGCCTGCGCGGCAAGGGCCTGAAGACCAAGCTGACGCTGCCGCTGAACCTGCTGCGCGCCTGCGCGCAGAGCCTCGGCGCGCTGCGCCGGGTGCGGCCCGACGTGGTGCTCGGGATGGGCGGCTACATCACGTTCCCGGCGGGCGTGATGACGGCACTGACCGGCCGTCCGCTCGTGCTGCACGAACAGAATTCGATCGGCGGCCTGGCCAACAAGGTGCTGTCCAAGCTGGCGCGGCGCGTGCTGGTGGCGTTCCCGGGCGCGCTGCCGAACGCCGAGTGGACAGGCAACCCGATCCGCGACGAGCTCACGCACATCGAGCCGCCTGCCGCGCGCTACGCCGCGCGCTGCGGCCCGCTGCGCGTGCTGGTGGTGGGCGGCAGCCTCGGCGCCGCGGCGCTCAACGAAGTCGTGCCGCGTGCGCTGGCGCTGCTCGCGCCCGAGGCGCGCCCCCAGGTCGTGCATCAGGCTGGTGCCAAGCACATCGACGCGCTGCGGGCCAACTACGACGCGGCGGGCCTCGCGGCCGGCCAGGACGTCGCGCTGCTGCCGTTCATCGACGACATGGCCGCCGCCTACGCGAACGCCGACCTGGTGATCTGCCGGTCGGGCGCGATGACGGTGTCGGAGATCGCCGCGGTGGGCGTGGCGGCGCTGTTCGTGCCGTTCCCGCACGCCGTCGACGATCACCAGACCACCAATGCAGCCTTCCTCGCCGATCAGGGCGCGGCGGTGCTGATGCAACAACGCGACCTGTCGGCCGAGCGTCTGGCCGACTGGCTGCGTGGCCAGACCCGCGCCTCGCTGGCCGGCATGGCCGAACGTTCGCGCTCCCTCGCGAAGCCCGATGCCACCGACGTGGTCGCGCGTGTGTGCGCGCAAGTCGCGGGCGCGAACCTGGAATCGAAGCAATGAAACACATCGTCAAACACATCCATTTCGTCGGCATCGGCGGCGCGGGCATGAGCGGCATCGCCGAAGTGCTCGTCAACCTGGGCTACCAGGTCAGCGGCTCCGATCTGTCGCGCAATGCCGTGACCGAGCGCCTCGAGGCGCTGGGCGCGCGCGTGGCGATCGGCCACGACGCCGCCAATATCGAGGGCGCGAACGCCGTGGTGGTGTCCACCGCGGTGCGGTCGGACAATCCCGAAGTGCTGGCCGCGCGCCGCCTGAGCGTGCCGATCGTGCCGCGCGCCGTCATGCTGGCCGAGTTGATGCGCCTCAAGCAGGGCATCGCGATCGCCGGCACGCACGGCAAGACCACCACCACCAGCCTGGTCGCCAGCGTGCTGGCCGCGGGCGGGCTCGATCCGACCTTCGTGATCGGCGGTCGCCTGATCAGCGCCGGCGCCAATGCGCGGCTCGGTTCGGGCGATTTCATCGTCGCCGAGGCGGACGAATCGGACGCGTCGTTCCTGAACCTGTATCCCGTCATCGAAGTCATCACGAACATCGATGAAGATCACATGGATACCTACGGGCACGATTTCGCGCGTCTGAAGCAGGCCTTCATTGAATTCACGCAGAAGCTGCCGTTCTACGGCAGCGCCGTGGTGTGCGTCGACGATCCGAACGTGCGCCAGATCGTGCCGTTCATCTCGAAGCCGGTGGTCGGCTACGGGCTGTCGGCCGATGCGCAGGTGCGCGCCGAACAGGTCGACGCGCGCGACGGCCGCATGCATTTCACGGTGATC
>NZ_BAAILN010000124.1:71678-102767 GCF_054589155.1 Burkholderia sp. 3C | reverse complement strand
GCTGAACCTGCCGGGCCTGCACAACGTGCAGAATGCGCTGGCCGCGATCGCGATCGCGACCGACCTGGGCGTGTCGGATGCGGCGATCCAGCAGGCGCTCGCCGAATTCAACGGCGTCGGCCGGCGCTTTCAGCGCTACGGCGAAGTGGCCGTGGCGGACGGCAGCGGCAGCTACACGCTGATCGACGACTACGGCCACCATCCGGTCGAGATGGCGGCCACCGTCGCCGCCGCGCGCGGCGCGTTCCCGGGCCGCCGCCTCGTGCTGGCGTTCCAGCCGCACCGCTACACGCGCACGCGCGACTGCTTCGAGGATTTCGTCAAGGTGCTGTCGACCGTCGACGCGCTGGTGCTGACCGAGGTGTACGCGGCCGGCGAGGCCGCGATTCCGACCGCGAGCGGCGAGGCGCTCGCGCGCGCGCTGCGGGCGATCGGGCGGGTCGATCCGGTGTTCGTCGCAACGGTCGACGAATTGCCGGCCGCGCTGGCCCGGGTGGTGCGCGCGGGCGATGTGGTGATCACGATGGGCGCGGGTTCGATCGGCGCGGTGCCGGGGCGAATCGCGCAGCAACAGCAACACAAGGAATGACATGAGCGGGATCGATCCGAAACGTTTCGGCAAGGTGGCGGTACTGTTCGGCGGCGTGTCCGCCGAGCGCGAGGTGTCGCTGAATTCGGGCCGGCTGGTGTTGCAGGGCCTGCGCGAGGCGGGTATCGACGCGCATCCGTTCGACCCGTCCGAGCGGCCGCTGGCCGCGCTGAAGGACGAAGGCTTCGTGCGCGCGTTCAACGCGCTGCACGGCGGCTACGGCGAGAACGGCCAGATTCAGGGCGCGCTCGATTTCTACGGCATCCGCTACACGGGCACCGGCGTGCTCGGCTCGGCGCTGGGCCTCGACAAGTTCCGCACCAAGCTGGTGTGGCAGCAAACCGGCGTGCCCACCCCGCCGTTCGAAACCGTGATGCGCGGCGACGACGTCGCGCAGCGCGCCCCCGGGATCGTCGCGAAGCTCGGTCTGCCGCTGTTCGTGAAGCCGGCCAGCGAAGGCTCGAGCGTCGCCGTGATCAAGGTGAAGGACGCCGCGGCGCTGCCGGCCGCGATCGAGGAAGCCGCGAAGCACGACAAGATCGTGCTGGTCGAGCAGAGCATCGAGGGCGGCGGCGAATACACGGCGTGCATCGCGGGCGATCTCGATCTGCCGGTGATCCGCATCGTGCCGGCCGGCGAGTTCTACGACTATCACGCGAAGTACGTCGCCGACGACACGCAATACCTGATTCCCTGCGGTATCGCGCCGGAACAGGAAGCCGAATTCAAGCGGCTCGCGCGTCGCGCGTTCGACGTGCTGGGCTGCACCGATTGGGGCCGCGCCGATTTCATGCTGGATGCGGCCGGCAAGCCGTACTTCCTCGAAGTGAACACGGCGCCGGGCATGACCGACCATTCGCTGCCGCCGAAGGCGGCGCGCGCGGTCGGCATCAGCTATTCGGAGCTGGTGGTGAAGGTGCTGTCGATGACGCTCGACGACTGACGGAAACGGGACGCAACCCATGTGGAACAACGTTCGCCAACTCAACTTCGCCGCCAGCGCGCTTTACGCGTTGCTGCTGCTCGGTTGCACGGCGGCGGGCTGCTACTGGCTGATCCAGCGCCCGGCGTTCGCGTTGCGGACGATCCTGATCGACGGCGATACCGATCACATCAACTCGCCGACGGTGCGGGCCGGCGTGGTCGGGCGCCTGAAAGGCAATTACTTCACGGTCGATCTCGACACCGCGCGGGTCGCGTTCGAGCAGATGCCGTGGGTGCGTCACGCGAGCGTGCGGCGAGTCTGGCCCGATGCGCTGGCCGTCACGCTGGAGGAGTACAAACCGCTCGGCACCTGGGGCAGCGATCAGCTGGTCAGCACCGACGGCGAGCTGTTCACGGCGAACCAGGGCGAGCTGGACGAGGAGCTGCCCGCGTTCGACGGCCCGGACGGCAGCGCGAAGGAAGTCGTGCAGCGGTATCGCGACTTCACGAAGTGGCTCGCGCCGCTCAATTCGGAGCCGGAGGAAGTGACGCTGTCATCGCGCTACGCCTGGACGGTCAAGCTGGCGAACGGCATGGAAATCGAATTCGGGAGGGAGCGCAACACGGATACGCTGCCGGACCGAGCGCAGCGGCTGGTGGCGGCATGGCCGGCCGTCTCGCAGCGCTGGGGCAACGACATCGAGTACGCGGATCTGCGCTACCCGAACGGATTCGCGATCCGCGCGGCGAACATGCGGTTCTTGAGCGATACCGACAAGGGCAAGAAGTAACAGGACATCACACGCAAGAGCACTTATGAGCAAAGACTACAAAGATCTGCTGGTTGCCCTCGACATCGGCACGTCGAAGGTCGTGGCCGTCGTCGCCGAGCTGAAGGGCGAGGGCCACTACGAGGTCATCGGCCTCGGCCAGAGCGAATCGAAAGGTCTCAAGAAAGGCGTCGTGGTGAACATCGAGGCCACGGTGCAGTCCATTCAGCGTGCGCTCGAAGAAGCCGAGCTGATGGCCGACTGCAAGATCACCAACGTCTTCACGGGGATCGCCGGCAGCCACATCCGCAGCTTCAATTCGAGCGGGATGGTCGCGATCAAGGAGAAGGAGGTCACGCAGACGGACGTCGCGCGCGTGATCGAGACGGCGAAGGCGATCAACATCCCGACCGATCAGCAAGTGCTGCACATCCTGACGCAGGAATTCATCATCGACGGCCAGGAAGACGTGCGCGAGCCGATCGGGATGAGCGGGATTCGCCTCGAAGTGAAGGTGCACATCGTGACGGGCGCGGTCAGCGCCGCGCAGAACATCGTCAAGTGCGTGCGCCGCTGCGGCCTCGAAGTGAACGACCTGATCCTGCAGCCGCTGGCGTCGTCGCTGGCGGTGCTGACCGAGGACGAGAAGGACCTGGGCGTGGTGCTGGTCGACATCGGCGGCGGCACGACCGACATCGCGATCTTCGCGGAAGGCGCGATCCGTCATACCGCGGTGATCCCGATCGCGGGCGACCAGATCACGAGCGACATCGCGATGGCGCTGCGCACGCCCACGCCGGACGCCGAGGACATCAAGGTCAGTTGCGGCATCGCCAAGCAGGCGCTGGCGGATCCTGACGAGATGGTCGAAGTGCCGGGGCTCGGCGAGCGCGGTCCGCGCACGCTGTCGCGCCAGGCGCTGGCGGCGGTGATCGAGCCGCGCGTCGAGGAGCTGTTCTCGCTCGTGCAACAAGTCGTGCGCGAGTCGGGTTACGAAGAGTTACTCAGTTCCGGTGTGGTGCTGACCGGCGGCGCTGCCATGATGCCCGGCATGGTCGAACTGGGCGAAGACATTTTCCTGAAACCGGTGCGCATCGGTGCGCCGGAATATGCGGGCGGCCTGGCCGACGTGGTGCGCAATCCGCGCTACTCGACCGCGATGGGCCTGCTCGTCGAGGGTAGCGCGCAGCGGATGCGCGGCCGCAAGGTGGCCGTGCAATCCGGCTCGGCGGGCCAGATCTTCACGCGAATGAAAGACTGGTTCCTGAGCAATTTTTGACGATTTCAAGCGCTGGTGCCGGCGGCTGGCGCGCGCGCAGGGGGTTGCCCGATCTCCTGCCGAATAACGCCGAGCAGATTTATCTTTCTTGACGGAGGCAATAATGGAATTCCAAATGCTGGAAACCGAGACCAACGGCACCATCATCAAGGTGATCGGGGTCGGTGGCGCGGGCGGCAATGCCGTTTCGCACATGATCAACCGTGGCGTGCAGGGCGTCGATTTCGTCGTCATGAACACCGACGCGCAAGCCCTGTCGCGTTCGCGTGCACCGAACGTGATCCAGCTCGGCAACACCGGCCTCGGCGCCGGCGCGAAGCCGGACATGGGCCGTGCGGCGGCCGAGGAAGCCCGTGAGCGCATCGCCGATTCGCTGCGCGGCGCGCACATGGTGTTCATCACCGCCGGCATGGGCGGCGGCACGGGTACGGGCGCTGCGCCCGTGGTCGCGCAGATCGCCAAAGAAATGGGCATTCTGACGGTCGGTGTCGTCAGCAAGCCGTTCGAATTCGAAGGCGGCAAGCGCATGCGCGTCGCCGAAGCGGGCGCGCAGCAGCTCGAGGATCACGTCGATTCGCTGATCGTCGTGCTCAACGACAAGCTGTTCGACGTGATGGGCGACGACGCCGAAATGGACAAGTGCTTCCAGTGCGCCGACGACGTCCTGAACAACGCGGTGGCCGGCATCGCCGAAATCATCAACGTCGACGGCCTCGTCAACGTCGACTTCGAAGACGTCAAGACGGTGATGGGCGAGCAGGGCAAGGCGATGATGGGCACGGCCACGGTGGCCGGCGTCGATCGCGCGCGTCTGGCCGCCGAGCAGGCCGTGGCCAGCCCGCTGCTCGAAGGTGTCGATCTTTCGGGCGCGCGCGGCGTGCTCGTCAACATCACGTCGAGCCGTTCGCTGCGTCTGTCGGAAACGCGTGAAGTCATGAACACCATCAAGAGCTACGCGGCGGAAGACGCCACGGTGATCTTCGGTGCCGTGTACGACGACGCGATGGGCGATGCGCTGCGCGTGACGGTGGTCGCGACGGGCCTCGGCCGCGCCGCGAAGAAGCAGCAAACGCCGATGACCCTGCTGCGCACCGGTACCGACAACCAGCCGGTTGCCGCGGTGGGCCACAGCTACGCACCGGCGCACGTGAACACGGCAGATTACGGCGCGCTCGACACGCCGGCCGTCTGGCGCAATTCGCGTGAAACGGCGGCTTCGCACGTGCAGGCGCTGCAGGAAAAGGGCGTCGATACGTACGACATTCCGGCGTTCCTGCGCAAGCAGGCCGACTGACACGGGCAGGCCGGCCGCTCGCGCGGCCAGCCGACGTGACGGGTGGAACGGATCGACCGAGGCCGCGTCGCCAGCGACGCAGGGCCGGGCCAATCGCCCGCTTCGCAGTCGCGAGGTGGCAGGGGCCGTGTTGTCCGTAACCCAACCCGCAACCGCATCGCAATGAAGGACCAGTCATGATTCAAGCAGGCGACACGCTGCCCGACGCACAAGTCTTCGAATTCGTCGACGAAGCGCGTGAGGGTTGTACGCTCGGGCCGAATGCGCTGAGCGTGCGCGAACAGACGGCCGGCAAGCGCGTGGTGATCTTCGGATTGCCGGGCGCGTTCACGCCCACCTGTTCGGCGAAGCACGTACCCGGTTATGTCGAGGCCGCCGACGCGTTCGGCGCGGCCGGCATCGACGAGATCTGGTGCGTGTCCGTCAACGACGCATTCGTGATGGGTGCTTGGGGAAGGGATCAGCACACCTCGGGCAAGGTGCGCATGATCGCGGACGGCAGCGCAGCCTTCACTCATGCACTGGGGCTTACGCAGGATTTGTCCGCGCGCGGCATGGGAATCCGTTCCCAGCGCTACGCGATGGTGATCGACGACGGCGTGGTCAAGACGCTGGCCGTCGAGGCGCCGGGCAAATTCGAAGTCAGCGACGCGGCAAGCATCCTGGCGGCGGCGAAACGCTGAGCGTTTCTCGCCGAACGTTGCGTCGCGGCAACGCGTCGTAACGACAGGGTGCCGCAATACGGGCCGACGTCCGGGAACGCCTCCGTTCCGGGCGTCGGCCTGTCTTTCTCGACCTGCACGGGCTCCGCGAGAGTAACGTGCAGAAACAGTTGCTACGACAATCGGCCGAACGCCGTCTGTTGTTTTGCGCTATACTCTCGCCTATCGAATAAAAGTACTGATTGATAACGTCAATCAAGAAGCGCACCGCCATGTTGAAGCAGCGAACCATCAAATCGATCGTGAAGACGGTCGGCATCGGCCTCCACTCGGGCCGCAAGGTCGAACTGACCCTCCGTCCGGCAGCGCCGGGCACGGGGATCGTCTTCACGCGCGTCGATTTGCCGACGCCGGTCGAGATCCCCGCCAACGCCATGGCGATCGGTGACACGCGGCTCGCATCGGTGCTGCAGAAGGATGGCGCGCGTGTTTCGACCATCGAGCACTTGATGTCGGCCTGCGCCGGCCTCGGCGTCGACAACCTCTACGTCGACGTGACGGCCGAGGAAATCCCGATCATGGACGGCAGCGCCTCGTCGTTCGTGTTCCTGATCCAGTCGGCAGGCATCGAGGAGCAGGGCACGCTGAAGCGTTTCATCAAGGTCAAGCGCACGGTGGAAGTGCGCGACGGCGATAAATTCGCGCGCCTCGATCCGTTCTTCGGTTTCAAGCTCAAGTTCACGATCGATTTCCGTCACCCGGCCGTCGATAAAACGGGGCAGGAACTGGAAGTCGATTTCGCCAATACGTCCTATGTGCGCGAAATCGCGCGGGCGCGCACGTTCGGCTTCGCGCACGAAGTCGAGATGATGCGCGAGCTGGGGCTGGCGCGCGGCGGCAGCATGGATAACGCGATCGTGCTCGACGAGTACCGCATCCTCAACAACGACGGCCTGCGCTACGACGACGAGTTCGTGAAGCACAAGATGCTCGATGCGATCGGCGATCTGTACGTGGTCGGCCATCCGCTGTTGGCGTCCTACACGGCGTACAAGTCGGGTCACGGCCTGAACAACGCGCTGCTGCGCGAACTGCTCGCACACGAAGAGGCCTACGAGATGGTCACGTTCGACGATCTGAAAGCCGCGCCGCGTGGCTTTGCGTTCGACGCGCAAACGGCCTTCGCCTGAGCGAAGTTGCACGAATCCGATAAAAAGGCAGCCCGCGGGCTGCCTTTTTCTTTTCCTGCCCGGGGCCGGGCGCGTTCAGCGCACCGGCTTCTTTACATGGCGCGCGGCCATTTTCGCGAGCGCATCCTGCAGCGGCGAGGGCGGCAGCGTGTCGGCCAGATCGCGCAGCGCGTCGGCGCCGACCGGCGTCATGCGCGCCTGTTTGATGCGCACCGGCTCCGGTGCATCCTGGGGCCGCACGCGCACCTTCAGCGCCGCCACGTTCCAGCCGCGGGCCTGCAAGTCCGCCACCAGGCGCGGCGCGACTTGCCGCAGCCGCGCGGCCAGGGCGTTATGGGCCGCGAACAGCGTCAGCGTGCCGTCCTTGATCGATCCCGGATCGACGTGATTGGCCAGATAGTCGGGCAGCAATGCGCGCAGGTCGCGCTGCAACGAGGCCACCTGCTCGACGCCGGCCCGCAGCGCGGCGAACGCGTCGGTGCGCTTGAGCACGTCGGCGGCCACCTGCGCGCGTGCGAAGCCGGATGAACGGAGGTACCTCGGGGGGCGATTCATGAAGGCGTGGAGCGGCGTGATGACGGTCGATGGCCGGATTGTACCGCGCACACCCTCTGCCGAACGGCCGCGCCGCCATGCCGCGGGAAAGGGCTCGATCGCCGCGCCGGACGGGCTGTTCTGGCCGTTTCGCCCTGCCTCTTGACGCGGCCCCGATCCGGCCGCATATCGGAACCTGAGCCGACACGGGCCGTTCGTGGTCCGGCCGGCGGATTGCCCGTGCAAAGTCCATACCGGAGCGACACCGGCTTGCCCAAATGCGCGTGCTAAAATTCCCCGTTTGCATTCACTCATACGCTAAGCCGCCAAGGCTCGGCGCGCCGGGGCTGGCGCCATTTCTGCTCCGGGGCCGTTGCTGCGACGCAGATCCGATCCGATGACAACCGGTTTTCTCCAGAAGATTTTTGGCAGCCGCAATCAGCGGCTCGTCAAGCAATACCAAAAGACCGTCGCGGCGATCAATGCGCTCGAAGCGCAAGTCGAGAAGCTGACGGACGACCAGTTGCGCGGCAAGACGGACGAATTCCGCCAGCGCGTCGCGGGCGGCGAATCGCTCGACAAGGTGCTGCCCGAAGCCTTCGCGGTTTGCCGCGAGGCCAGCCGTCGCGTGCTGAAGATGCGGCACTTCGATACGCAGCTGATCGGCGGGATGGTGCTGCACTACGGCAAGATCGCCGAAATGCGCACCGGCGAAGGCAAGACGCTCGTCGCCACGTTGCCGGTCTACCTGAATGCGCTGTCGGGCCGCGGCGTGCACGTCGTCACGGTCAACGACTACCTCGCCCAGCGCGATGCCGAATGGATGGCGCGCCTCTACAACTTCCTCGGTCTGTCGGTCGGCATCAACCTGTCCGGCATGGAGCACGAGCAGAAGCACGAGGCCTACGCCGCCGACATCACCTACGGCACCAACAACGAATTCGGCTTCGACTACCTGCGCGACAACATGGTCTACGAGACCGACGGGCGCGTGCAGCGGGTGCTGAACTTCGCGGTGGTCGACGAGGTGGACTCGATCCTGATCGACGAGGCGCGTACTCCGCTGATCATCTCGGGCCAGGCCGAGGATCACACCGAACTCTACGTGCGCATGAACGCGCTGCCGCCGCTGCTCGAACGCCAGATCGGCGAAGAGAAGGCCGACGGCACGGGCGTCGAAAAGCCGGGTGACTACACGCTCGACGAAAAGGCGCGCCAGGTGTTCCTGACGGAATCGGGCCACGAGAAGGCCGAGCGCCTGCTCGCCGAGTGGCACCTGATCGGCGAGGGCGAAAGCCTCTACGCGCCGCAGAACATCACGCTGATGCACCACGTGTATGCCGCGCTGCGCGCCCATACGCTGTTCCATCTCGATCAGCACTACGTCGTGCAGAACGGCGAAGTCGTGATCGTCGACGAATTCACGGGCCGCCTGATGGCCGGCCGGCGCTGGTCGGATGGTCTGCACCAGGCGGTCGAGGCCAAGGAACACGCCAAGATCCAGAGCGAGAACCAGACGCTCGCGTCGATCACGTTCCAGAACTACTTCCGGATGTACGCCAAGCTGTCGGGCATGACCGGCACGGCCGATACGGAGGCGTACGAATTCAACGAGATCTACGGTCTCGAAACGGTCGTGATCCCGACCAACCGGCCGCCGAAGCGGATCGACAAGCAGGATCAGATCTACAAGAGCGCGAAGGAGCGCTACGACGCCGTCACGCGCGACATCCGCGATTGCTACGAGCGCGGCCAGCCGGTGCTGGTGGGCACCACCTCGATCGAGAACTCGGAGCTGCTCTCCCACCTGCTCAAGCAGGCCGGGCTGCCGCACGAAGTGCTGAACGCGAAGCAGCACGCGCGCGAAGCGGCGATCGTGGCCGAAGCGGGCCGTCCGAAGCGCATCACGATCGCCACCAACATGGCCGGGCGCGGTACCGACATCGTGCTCGGCGGCAACGTCGAGAAGCAGGCCTCGTTCATCGAAGCCGACGAATCGATCCCGGCCGAAGAAAAGGCCGCGCGCATCCAGAAGCTGCATGACGAGTGGGAATCGCTGCACGAGCAGGTGAAGGCGGCAGGCGGCCTGCACATCATCGGCACCGAGCGCCACGAATCGCGCCGGATCGACAACCAGTTGCGTGGCCGTGCCGGCCGCCAGGGCGATCCGGGTTCCTCGCGCTTCTTCCTGTCGCTCGACGATCCGCTGCTGCGCATCTTCGCTGGCGATCGCGTGCGCGCGATCATGGATCGCCTGAAGATGCCGGAAGGCGAGGCGATCGAGGCGGGCATTGTCACGCGTTCGATCGAATCGGCGCAGCGCAAGGTCGAAGCCCGCAACTTCGATATCCGCAAGCAGTTGCTCGAATACGACGACGTGTCGAACGACCAGCGCAAGGTGATCTACCAGCAGCGCAACGAGCTGCTCGAGGCGAACGACATCGCCGAGACGATCGGGGCGATGCGTCATGGCGTGGTGGCCGAGATCACGCACCAGCACGTGCCGGCCGGCAGCATCGAAGAGCAATGGGATCTGCCCGAGCTCGAGGAAGCGCTGCGCAACGACTGGGGCCTCGATCTGGCGATCCAGGAGATGGTCAACGAATCGCAGTCGATCAGCGTCGATGAAATCCTCGACGCGGTCGTCACGGCGGCCGACGAGCATTACGAGGCGAAGGTCGCGATGGTCGGCCGCGAGGCATTCAACTCGTTCGAGCGCTCGATCATGCTGCAGACGCTCGACCGCCTCTGGCGCGAGCATCTCGCCGCGCTCGATCACCTGCGCCAGGGCATCCACCTGCGCGGCTATGCGCAGAAGAACCCGAAGCAGGAATACAAGCGCGAAGCGTTCGAACTGTTCGCCGCGATGCTCGACGCCACCAAGCAGGAAGTCACGCGCATCGTCATGAACGTGCAGATCCAGTCGCCCGAGCAACTGGAAGAAGCGGCCGAACAGATCGAGGAAGCGGGCGGCAATCTCGACCACGTCGAATTCCGTCATGCCGATTTCACCGATGCCGCCTCAGTCACGGCAGGCGCGGCGGTTGCGACGGCGGTGGCCGCCGATGCCACGGCCGGCCTCGTCGACGACGCGATGGCCGGCGCGGCGCCGGCCGGCGACGTGCCGCGCGTGGGTCGCAACGACCCCTGCCCGTGCGGCAGCGGCAAGAAGTACAAGCAGTGCCACGGCAAACTGAGCTGATGCCTGCGGCGGATGCGGCGGCGTGCGATCCATGCCGCCGGCAGTCGCCGGTTCGTCACACAGAGTTTGCAAGATGAATCCGCGGCGGCCCGCAGTCATGCGCGCCGCCGCTTCGTCCTAATCCAACAATGCCGGCAGGAGCCGGCATTGTCCTTTCGGCAGGTGAATCCATGGCTGTCAACTTCCCTTCGATCGATCCCGCGCAACTGCATCCCGTGGCCGGCGTCACGCTCGGCTGGGCGGAAGCGAATATCCGCAAGCCGAACCGCAAGGACGTGCTCGTCATTTCCGTCGAAGAAGGCGCGACGGTGGCGGGCGTGTTCACCGAGAACCGTTTCTGTGCCGCGCCCGTGATCGTTTGCCGTGAGCATCTGGCAGGCGTGAGCGCCGGCGCGCCGGCGATTCGCGCGCTGGTCGTCAATACCGGCAATGCCAACGCCGGCACCGGCGAGCCGGGCCTTGCCGCCACCCGCGCAACGTGTGACGAACTGGCCCGCCTGGCTGGCTTGCAGCCGTCGCAGGTGCTGCCGTTCTCGACCGGCGTGATTCTCGAACCGCTGCCGGTCGACCGCCTGAAGGCCGGCCTGCCGGCCGCGCTGGCCAATCGCGCGGCCGCGAACTGGTTCGACGCCGCGCAGGCGATCATGACCACCGACACCCTGCCGAAGGCGGCCTCGCGCCAGGTCGCGATCGACGGCCATACCGTCACGCTGACCGGCATCAGCAAGGGCGCCGGCATGATCAAGCCGAACATGGCCACCATGCTCGGCTTCCTCGCGTTCGACGCGACGGTTGCCCAGCCGGTGCTCGATCAGCTCGTGAAGGACGTGGCGAACCGCTCGTTCAACTGCATCACGATCGACGGTGATACCTCGACCAACGATTCCTTCATCCTGATCGCATCGGGCAAATCGAGCCTGCCGGCCATCACGTCCACCGATTCGCCGGCCTACGCGGCGCTGCGCGAAGCCGTGACCGAAGTGGCGCAAACGCTCTCGCAACTGATCGTGCGCGACGGCGAAGGCGCGACCAAGTTCATGACGGTGCAGGTCGAAGGCGGCAGGAACGTGGCCGAATGCCGCCAGATCGCCTACGCGATCGGCCATTCGCCGCTCGTCAAGACGGCGTTCTTCGCCTCGGACCCGAACCTGGGCCGGATTCTCGCGGCGATCGGCTATGCGGGCGTGGCCGATCTCGATGTCGGCAAGATCGACCTGTACCTCGACGACGTGCTGGTCGCCAAGGCCGGCGGCCGCAACCCCGAGTACCAGGAAGCGGACGGCCAACGCGTCATGAAGCAGAGCGAGATCACGATCCGCGTGCTGCTCGGCCGCGGCGACGCGGCAGCGACCATCTGGACCTGCGACCTCTCGCACGACTACGTCAGCATCAACGCCGACTATCGTTCCTGATCGGTTCCCGACCGACCTTGCGGCGCGCCCGACCGGCGCGCCGTGCCCCTGAATTTCCGGATTCCCAGACAGATGGACAAGCTCGAACAGTTTCTCGACCGCGCCGAAGCGCTGATCGGCCGCTTTGAAGCGCTGCTGCCGCCGGCCCCCGCCGACATCGATTGGAGCGCCGCGAACGCGTTCCGCTGGCGCAAGCGCCAGGGCCGTGGCTACCTGCAGGCGGTGCCCGCCATTTCGCAGATCTCGCTCGGTGATCTGCACAACATCGATCGCCAGAAAGGGCTGATCGAGCAGAACACGCGCCAGTTCGTACAGAGCCGCCCGGCCAACAACGTGCTGCTGACGGGCGCGCGCGGCACCGGCAAATCGTCGCTGATCAAGGCCTGCCTCAACGAATTCGCGGCCGAGGGCCTGCGTCTGATCGAAGTCGACAAGGACGATCTGCACGATCTCGGCGACATCGTCGACCTGATCTCGGCGCGGCCCGAGCGCTTCATCGTGTTCTGCGACGATCTCTCGTTCGAAGATGGCGAATCGGGCTACAAGGCGCTCAAGGTCGCGCTCGACGGCTCGATCTCGGCGCAATCCGACAACGTGTTGATTTACGCCACGTCGAATCGCCGGCACCTGCTGCCCGAGTACATGAGCGATAACGAGTCGTACAAGCACCTGCCCGACGGTGAAATCCATCCGGGCGAGGTGGTCGAGGAGAAGATCTCGCTGTCCGAGCGTTTCGGCCTGTGGGTCAGCTTCTATCCGTTCAAGCAGGACGACTATCTGGCGATCGTCGGCCACTGGCTGCGCCATTTCGGCTGCAACGACGCCGATGTCGAGGCCGCGCGCGGCGATGCGCTGGTGTGGGCGCTTGAACGTGGTTCGCGCTCGGGCCGGGTCGCATGGCAATTCGCGCGCGATCGCTCGGGCCGTCAGGAGACGGCATGAGCACGGCAGCCGAAACCGGCACCGGTGGCGCGGCGCCGCGCAAGGTCACGGAAGTCGCCGTTGGCGTGCTGGTGCAGCCCGACGGCCGCTATCTGCTCGCGCAGCGTCCGGCCGGCAAGCCCTATGAAGGGTATTGGGAGTTTCCGGGCGGCAAGCTTGAGGCGGGTGAAAGCGTCGAGGCCGCGCTCGCGCGCGAGCTGCACGAGGAGCTGGGCATCCACGTGACGGCCTGCCATCGCTGGCACATGCTCGAGCACGATTACCCGCACGCCTACGTGCGCTTGTTCTTCTGCAAGGTGACGGGCTGGGATGGCGAGCCGCACAGCCGGGAAGGGCAGGCGTTCGTCTGGCAGCATTTGCCGGTGGAGGTCGCGCCGCTGCTGCCGGCTGCACTGCCGGTGCTCGACCTGCTGGCCAAGGAAGCCGGCGCGCGTTGAACGATCAGTCGTGACGGCCGTTGCGGTCGTCCGGCTCGTCTTCTTCCGACGACGGTTCGTCGGTGCTGCCGATCCGGTAACGTTCGGCGGCCCAGGCGCCGAGATCCATCTGCTTGCAACGGGCCGAACAGAACGGGCGGAAGCTGCTTTCCGGAACCCAGCGGACAGGTTTGCCGCAGGCCGGGCATTTGACGACAGTAGTCACGATTTCAGAGATTGCAGAGCGTCAACTGGAACGGTACGTCGATATCGACCGCGCGTGGCCGGACGTCGCCATCCTGGACAGTGAAGCGCACCCACAGCATGTACTTGTTGGCGCTGGCTTCGGGGATCACATGGAGTTCGGGCGGCACGCGCACCTGCATGAGCTGGTAGCTGCGTCCCGACAGCATTTGCTGGTAACTGCCTTGCATCGCCATCACTTTCGACGCCTGGCCCGATTCGCGCGCCAGACGCAACACGATGGTCGCCGCGTCGCGCAACGGCAGCATCGGCATCGCCCACTTGGCGATGTCCTGGCGCCGCTGCTCGGCGGGCCATTGCTGCCACGCATAGTAGGACGGCAGATCGAATTTGCAGGTACCGCCCGGAATGACGGCGCGGCTGCGAATACTGCTGAGCCATTCGTTGTCGAGCAGATGCTGGCCGGTCTTGCCCTGCATCTGGCTCAGGTTCGCGAGCGTCTGCTCGATTTCGCCGAGCACGGCTTCGAGCGCGTTCTGCTCGATGCCGGGATTGCCGCGAAACGGCGCGAGCGTTTGCCGCTGGCGCTCCAGTTCCTTCATCAGGTCCGATTTGAGGTCCGCCCGGCCCGCGACTTCCGCGATTTCGAACAGCGTCGTGAGCGCAACGTGATGCTCCCTCGGGTCTTCCTGCGCGAGGAAGAACGTCAGGCGCTCGAACAAATCTTCGAGGCGCAGCAACGTGCGGATGCGTTCGTTGAACGGATACTCGTAAAGAATCAAGCGCGCTCGCCTAGGTTGGGACAAATGGACCGGAATTGCCGCCCATTCTAATGCCCACTGTCTGGTGTCGCAATCGCGCCATTTTGACCTCGCTTGGCGCGTGCGCCTACACGGTGCGCGCCGGGCGCGAATGCTCAGGACTTCGATGCGGCGAGCGCGAGATAGCGGGTGTGCAGCGCGTCGATGCGGGCGTCGAGCACGGCATCGGGCGCATGTTCGTTGACGATCACGTCGTCGGCTGCCGCCAGGCGTGCCTCGCGCGTGGCCTGGCGGGCGACGATCGCCTCGACCTGCTCGCGCGCGAAACCATTGCGCTGCATGACGCGCATGATCTGCGTTTCCACTTCGCAATCGATCACAAGTACGCGATCGACGCGGCGGCGCCAGCTTCCCGATTCGACCAGCAGCGGCACCACGAAGATCACGTAGGCGCCGGTTGCCAGCGTGGCCTCGCGTTCGGTTTCGGCGCGGATCAGCGGATGCGTGATCGCTTCGAGCCGCTTGCGCGCGGCGTCGTCGCCGAACACCAGCGCGCGCATGCGGGCGCGGTCGAGTGCGCCGTCGGCCGCGACGAATTCGTCGCCGAAGGCTGCCGCGATCGGCGCCATGGCGCTGCCGCCCGGCGCCGTGACGCGATGAGCAATGGCATCGGTGTCGACCAGCGTGGCGCCGAGCTCGCCGAAGCGGTTCGCCACCGTGGTCTTGCCGCTGCCGATTCCGCCCGTCAATCCTACCGAGAACATGGGGTCAGCCTCCGAGGGCCAGGTAGAACGGCGTGCCATGCAGCAGCGTGACGATGCCGCCGAGCGCGAGGAATGGGCCGAACGGCAGCGGTTCTTCATAACGCATGCGGCCGCGCCACATCGCCACCAGCCCGACCGCTGCGCCGCTCAACGCCGCGATCAGCAGCACCTGCGGCAGCGCAACCCAGCCGAGCCACGCGCCGAGCGCGGCCAGCAGCTTCAGGTCGCCATAGCCGATGCCCTCGATGCCGCGCAGCAGCTTGAACAGCCAGAACACGCACCAGAGGAACAGATAACCGGCAATCGCGCCGATCACCGCCTCGCGCAGTTCGACGAAGTTGCCCGACAGGTTGACGATCAGGCCGGCCCACAGCAGCGGCAGCGTCATCGAATCGGGCAGATAACCCGTTTTCATGTCGATCAGGCTCATCGCCAGCAGCGTCGCGCACAAGCCGAACGCGGCCAGCGCGGCCGGTGCGGGGCCGAACGCGTAGAGCGAGGCGGCCGCGAGCAAGCCGGAGCCGAGCTCGACGAGCGGATAGCGCAGGCTGATTGGCGCGCGACATCGGGCGCAGCGCCCGCGCAGCGCGAGGTAGCTGAATACCGGCACGTTCTCCCAGGCGCGCAGGACATGGCCGCAATGGGGGCAGGCACTGCGCGGCGCCCAGAGGTCGTAGCGCGGCGGCAGCCCGTCGTCGTGCGCCGGATCGTTGCCCGTTGCCTCCGCGAGCTCCGCCTTCCAGGCGCGCTCCATCATGACCGGCAGCCGATGCGCGACGACGTTCAGGAAGCTGCCGACCACGAGGCCGATCACGACCGCGAACGCGTAGCGAACGGCGGCCGGCAACGCGGCGAACGCGAACCAGGGATCGGACAGGGCGAGGAGCGAATTCATCGAAGCCGGGGAAGTCGAGAGCGGGGACCGGGAGCGATGCTACACCACCACGTTGCCGAGCTGGATGATCGGCAGGTACATGGCGACCACGAGTGCGCCGACCAGCCCGCCGAGCACGATCACGACGAGCGGCTCGCAGAGGCTGGTCAGCGTGCCGATTCGTTCGTCGACCTGCCGCTCGCAGAGCACGGCGATATCCACCAGCATGGCGTCGAGCGTGCCCGATTCCTCGGCCACGGCGATCGGCTGCACCACCTCGGCCGGGAAGCAGCCGGCCGCGCGCATGGCCGCCGCGAGCCGCTCGCCGCGCAGCAGCCGCGCCGCGATGTCGGGCGTGGCCCGGTCGAATACGGGGTTGCCGGTGGCGTGCGCGAGCGAATCGAACGCGTCGGCCAGCGGCGTGCCCGCACGCAGCAGCGTGCCGAGCGTGCGGCTCCAGCGCGCGGCCGCGAGCGTGCGCAACAACGGGCCGAGCAACGGCAGGCGCAAGGTCGCGCGGCTGATGACGATTTGCGCATCGGGTGAACGGCGCAGCAGCGTGGTGCCGGCGATGACTGCCACCGCGCAGGCAAGCAAGGCCGGCGGCCCATAACGAGCAACGCCATCGGACAGCGCGAGTACGAAGCGGGTGGGCGCGGGCAGCGCCGCGCCGAAGCCCTCGAAAACCTGCGCGAAGGTGGGTACGACCCAGACCAGCAGCGCCGCCGTGATCGCCAGTGCGAAGGCCAGCACGGCAGCCGGATAGGTCAGCGCCGAACGCACCCGTGCGCGCAGGGCGGCGGCGTGTTCGCGATCGTCGGCCAGGCGCGCGAGCAAGGCGGCGAGTTGGCCCGAGGCCTCGCCGACCGCGATCAATTGTCGGAACATCGGATCGAACTGGCGCGGATAGCGGCACATGGCCTCCGACAACTGGCTGCCCGCGACGATCGCGCGGGACAGCCCGGCCGCGATGCGTGCGATGTCGTGCCGGCCGCCCGGCTCGGCGAGCAGGTCGAGCGCGGGCGCGAGCGGCAAGCCCGCGCGCAGCAAGCCGCCGAGCTGGCGCGTCAGGCGCGTGACCTCGCGCGCCCGCGCAGCCGGCAGGCGGGCCGGGCCGCGATCGGCGAGATCGAGCACGGTGACGCCGCCGCGATGCAGTTGCCGGCGCGCCGCAG
Organism: Burkholderia sp. 3C; assembly: GCF_054589155.1. Taxonomy (NCBI): domain Bacteria; kingdom Pseudomonadati; phylum Pseudomonadota; class Betaproteobacteria; order Burkholderiales; family Burkholderiaceae; genus Burkholderia; species Burkholderia sp. 3C. The sequence continues at coordinate 85,775 of NZ_BAAILN010000124.1, read as the reverse complement.
CGCCGTCGATGGCGATCAGGGTGCCTTGGCGGCGTGCGCCATCCCGCGCCACCCCGGCCCAGCGAAACCGTCGCTCGTCCACCAGCGGCGCGCTCATCCGGCGTCCGTGGCGGCGAGTGCCTCGTCGAGGCTGGTGGTGCCGTCGTACACGCGTGCCAGCGCGGCTTCGCGCAAGGTCCGCATGCCGTCGGCCCGTGCTTGCCGGACGAGCGTGCCGATGCCGTTGCGCGCGACGATGGCCTCGCGCAATGCATCGGAGACGCGCATCACCTGATGTATACCGATCCGGCCTCGATAACCGATGCCGTGGCAGGCCTCGCAGCCGGTGGCCTCGAAGGGCTGCCAGCCAGTGTCGAGCTGTGCCGGATCGAGGCCGGCGGCGGCGAGCGCGGTGCGGGTCGTGCGCGAGGGCTGGCGGCAGGTGCCGCAGAGCCGCCGCACGAGCCGCTGGGCCGTGACCACGCGCAGCGCCGCCGCGATGTGATACGGCGCAACGCCGATATCGAGCAGGCGGGCAATTGCGCCCGGCGCGTCGTTGGTGTGCAGCGTCGACAGCACGAGGTGGCCGGTCTGCGCGGCCTTCAGCGCGACATCGGCGGTTTCCGTGTCGCGGATTTCGCCAACCATGATGACGTCCGGGTCCTGCCGCAGGAACGCGCGCAGCGCGACGGCGAAATTCAGCCCGGCCTTGTCGCGTACGTTGACCTGATTGAGGCCGTCGAGCTGCAGTTCCGCCGGATCTTCGACGGTGCAAAGATTGCGCGAGGCGAGGTTGAGCCGTTGCAGGCAGCAATAGAGCGTGACCGTCTTGCCGCTGCCGGTGGGGCCCGTAACCAGCGCGAGGCCATGTGGTGCGGCGATCGCCGCATCGAGTTCGGCAGCTTGCTGCGGATCGAAGCCAAGCGCCGGCAGCGACAGGTCGGCCGGCAGCGTGTCGAGCCGGCGCAGCACGAGTTTTTCTCCATGCAGCGTCGGCAGCGAATTGACGCGATAGTCGCCCGTCTGGCCCGGCGCGAGCGTCAGGCGCAGGCGACCGTCCTGCGGCACGCGGCGCTCCGCGATGTCCATCCGCGCGAGCACCTTCAGGCGTGTGACGACACCGTCGCGCAGATGCGCGGGCGGCGCGGCGAACGCATGCAGTGCGCCGTCGATCCGCAGCCGCACGCGCCAGCCGCGTTCGGCCGGCTCGATATGGATATCGGACGCGTCGCGCGCGGCCGCCGCTTGCAGGATTTCGTTGACGAGGGCGACGACGGGCGCGTCACCGGCTGACGCCGGCGGCGCAAGCCGCGCGACGTCGGAGGAATGGGGCGTGGACATCGGAAACCGGCCTCGCGGCCGCCTCGGGATTGCGACGAGACGATCATCGCGCGGGCGGTGGCGGGCCGGTAGTCGGCCGAACGGCCAATGGTGCGGGAGCGGCGGCTCCGTCAGGATTCGAATATGACAGGAATCAGCGCAGCAGCCCGCGAGCCGCTCGCGTGGTGCGCGGCTTGAACAGCTTGACGGTGCGCACCGCCTGGTCGTCGCTGCGCATGACCTCGAGCATTACGTCGCCGATCTTCATGCATACGTCGCCCTCGGGAATTTCTTCGAGGGTTTCGAGGATCAGCCCGTTGAGCGTCTTCGGCCCTCTGGTCGGCAGGCTCAGATGCAGCCAGCGATTCAGTTCGCGCAGCGGGATGCCGCCCGACACGATGCACTCGCCGCTGGCGTTCCAGCCGCCGCGCGAGCCGCTGCCGTTCGGCGTCGACGAGGTGAATTCGCCGATCAGTTCCTCGATGATGTCTTCGGGCGTCATGAGGCCCTCGAGCTCGCCGTATTCGTTGACCACCAGCGCGGTGCGCTGGCGGCTCTCCTGGAAATATTGCAGTTGCTGGAACACCGGGGTGCCCGACGGCACGTAATACGGCTCGGCCAGCAGCCGGCGCAGCGTGTCGCGGTCGAGTTCCTGATTGCGCAGCGCGGCCAGCGTCTTGCGCACGTGCAGCACACCGAGCACCTGGTCGATATCGCCTTGATACACGATCAGGCGGTTGTGGTAGCAGGTTTCGATCTGATGGAGGATGTCGTCGAGCGGCGCGTCGAAGTTCAGCGATTCGATCTGGCGGCGCGGGATCATCACGTCGTCGACGGTGATGTTTTCCAGGTCGAACAGGTTCAGCAGGATGCTGCGGTGCTTGGTCGGCATGAAGCTGCCCGATTCGAGCACGATCGAGCGCAGTTCCTCGATCGAGAAGCGCTGGTCGCGGCCGCCTTTGGTGTTGATGCGCAAGAGGCCGAGCGTGCCGTTCGCGAGCTGATTGACGAACCAGATCACCGGCTTCATGACGCGCATCAGCGGCGCGATCAGCAGGCTGGCCGGCAGGGCGATGCGCTCGGGATAGGTTGCGCCGACGATCTTCGGCGTGATTTCGGCGAACACGATGATCAGAAACGCCACGATGCCGGTCGCGATCGACAGCACCAGGTTGTCGTGACCGAACGTGCGCAGCGCGATCGAGGTGGTCAGGACCGGGATGATCGTGTTGAACAGGTTGTTGCCGATCAGGATCACGCTCAGCAGTTGATCGGTACGCGTCAGCAACCGTTGCGTGGTTTTCGCGCCGAGTGCGTTTTGATTGGCGAGGAGCTTCAGCCGGTGGCGGTTGAGCGCCATCATGGCCGTTTCAGAAATCGAGAAGAAGCTGGAGCAGAGAAGCAGGACAAAGACGGCGCAGATTTGCGCCCATAAGGGAATGTGGTCCACGCGGATCGGGAACGGTGAGGGTCAGGGATGGGGTGACTATAGCAGAGGGCCGCCCGGCGATCGTGACGGGCCGCAGTACGGCTCGTGGCGGCGCTTGACGGGGAAGGGCGATGAAATCAGGCAAAAAAAAACCGCATACGAATATGCGGTTTTTTCAAAATTTTGGTCGGGGTGAGAGGATTCGAACCTCCGGCCTCTACGTCCCGAACGTAGCGCTCTACCAGGCTAAGCTACACCCCGAATTGGACTCTTCTGCTACTTCAGTCTCGTTCAAGACTTCCGTGTCGTCGAGTAAGAACATAATTCTAGCAGCGAGTTTTTGAAAATGGAAGAGGGGAATGAAAAAATTGCGGCGGCGGCGGCTTGAGCTTCCTGCCGCGCGCATTCGAGCGTGTGATCGAGGGCGCCCGAACGCGTGATCGCGTCGAAGATCGTGTCGAATCGATCGGTGCCGCCTTGCTCGATCGCTTCGCGCGCGAGCGTCTGCTGTTCGGGCGTGCCGTGCTCGAGCAGATGGATCAACGGCAGTGTCGGCTTGCCTTCGCGCAGATCGTCACCGGCGTTCTTGCCCATCGATTCGGCGGTGCCGGCGTAGTCGAGCCAGTCGTCCATGATCTGGAACGCGGTGCCGATGCGGCGGCCGTACTCGGCGGCGGCCGCTTCGACCGTTGCGTCGGCGCCGGCCAGCACGGCGCCCAGGCGCGCCGACGCCTCGAACAGCTTCGCTGTCTTGTAGCGGATCACCTGCATGTAGCGCGATTCGTCCACATCGGCGTCATGCATGTTGAGCAACTGCAGCACTTCGCCTTCGGAGATGATCGTGGTGGCTTCCGAGAGGATTTCCATCACGCGCATCTTGCCGACGCCGACCATCATCTCGAACGAACGGGAATAAAGGTAATCGCCGACCAGCACGCTCGCGGCATTGCCGAACAGCGCGTTGGCCGTCTTGCGGCCGCGACGCAGTTCCGATTCGTCGACGACATCATCGTGCAGCAGCGTGGCCGTGTGGATGAACTCGACGACCGCGGCCAGCGTGTGGCGGTGGCTGGAGCTGTCGCCCAGCGCGCCCGCGACGAGCAGCAGCAGTGCCGGGCGCAGCCGCTTGCCGCCCGCGCCGATGATGTATTCGGCGATCTGGTTGATCAGCAGCACATCGGACGACAGGCTCTGCCGAATGACGCGGTTGACCTGCTCCATATCGTCGGTGATCGGGGCCAGCAGTTGGGCGGCGCTCGGGGAAGGGGAGGCAGTGGACGACATGATCATGGAATGGGGTAGTGCGCCGGATTATAAGGCGATTCGGGAGATCGCCGGGCCGTAGCCTGCCGGACGGCCAGGTTTGCTTAGCGCGTGTCGCACCGGAGCACGCGGCGGCGGGCGGATTCGACGCGTGTTTCATGCCCCGTTTCACATGGCCGGCACCCGATGCCAGGCGGGGCAAGGGCTTTCCGAGGGTCGCATCGACCGGTGCGGCGCGCGGCGGAGGCGCTTGCGCGGGCGATCGCGATTGGCTTTGACCTATCTCCTAACTCTCTGTATAATCACGCGTTTTCCACGCACGGTGCATGGAAAAACAGATCTAGAGTGAGGTTTGCAATGTACGCGGTCATAAAAACCGGTGGCAAGCAGTATAAGGTTGCTGTCGGCGAAAAATTGAAAGTAGAACAGATACCGGCAGACATTGACGCAGAAATCACGCTCGACCAGGTTCTCGCAGTGGGCGAAGGCGAATCGATTCAGTTCGGTACGCCGCTGGTCAGTGGGGCTTCCGTCAAGGCTACCGTTGTGTCGCACGGTCGTCATGCCAAGGTCACCATCTTCAAGATGCGTCGCCGGAAGCACTACCAAAAGCACGGCGGCCACCGCCAGAACTACACCGAACTGCGCATCGACGCGATCACCGCGTAAGCGCTACGGTAAAGGAGCTATCAAATGGCACACAAAAAGGCAGGGGGTTCCTCCCGTAACGGCCGCGACTCCGAATCGAAGCGCCTCGGCGTGAAGGTTTACGGCGGTCAGGCCATCAATGCCGGCGGCATCATCGTTCGTCAGCGCGGCACGCGCATGCACCCGGGCGATAACGTCGGTATCGGCAAGGACCACACGCTGTTCGCACTGGTCGACGGTCACGTCAAGTTCGCGACCAAGGGCGCGGACAAGAAGCATCTGGTTATCGTCGTCCCGGCTGCTGCGTAAGTTTTCGCCGGTTCGGGCTTCATAGCCACAAAGGCCCCGCTGAAAACGCGGGGCCTTTTTCATTTGCGCGACGCCGCGCGTCTGGCCGGGTCGGCCCGACCTGGCCGAATGGCCGAATGGTCAAGCGCGGCGGCTCGCGGCACAATATTGGTTCACATTCTGGGCGGAGCAACGGATGAAGTTCATTGACGAAGCGCGAATCGAAGTCATCGCCGGGGACGGAGGTGATGGCAGCGCGTCGATGCGCCGCGAGAAGTTCGTTCCGTTCGGCGGGCCGGACGGCGGCGACGGCGGCCGAGGCGGCAGCGTGTATGCGGTGGCTGACCGCAACATCAATACGCTGATCGACTATCGGTTCTCGAAAAAGCACCTGGCGCGCAACGGCGAAACGGGCCGTGGCTCGGATTGCTATGGCAAGGGCGGCGATGACATCACGCTGCGCATGCCGGTGGGCACCATCATTACCGACATGGATACCGGCGAGTTGATCGCCGACCTGACCGAGCACGAGCAGAAGGTGCAGGTCGCGGAAGGCGGCGCGGGCGGCCTCGGTAACCTGCACTTCAAGTCGAGCACGAACCGTGCGCCGCGTCAGAAGACCGACGGCAAGCCCGGCGAGCGACGCATGGTGAAGCTCGAACTGAAGGTGCTGGCCGACGTCGGCCTGCTCGGCATGCCGAATGCGGGCAAGTCCACCTTCATTTCGTCGGTGTCGAACGCCAGGCCGAAGATTGCCGACTACCCGTTCACGACGCTCGCGCCGAATCTCGGCGTGGTGCGCGTCGGCCCGAGCAAGAGCTTCGTGATCGCCGATATTCCGGGGCTGATCGAAGGCGCCGCCGAAGGTGCGGGCCTTGGCCACCAGTTCCTGCGCCACTTGCAGCGTACCGGCGTGCTGCTGCATCTGGTCGATCTCGCGCCGTTCGACGAGAACGTCGACCCGGTGGCCGAGGCGAAGGCGATCGTCGGCGAACTGCGCAAGTACGACGAATCGCTCTACGAAAAGCAGCGCTGGCTCGTGCTGAACAAGCTCGACATGGTGCCGGAAGACGAGCGCGCCGAACGCGTTGCCGATTTCATCAGCCGTTTCGGCTGGGAAGGTCCGGTGTTCGAGATCTCCGCGCTGACGGGGCAGGGCTGCGAAAGCCTGATCTATGCGGTGTACGACTACGTGTCGGCGCACTCGGATGCGCATCGTGCGGCCGAAGCCGAGGATCTCGCCGCCGACGTGCGGTTCCGCGAAGCGCCGGGCGCCCATCCTGCGTCGCCGGAGCCGGGTGCCGAGCCGGCAGGCGAGTAATCGATACCCGGGCGGCTCAGGCCGTCGACCGATGCGCGGCAGGCTGCTCCGGCCGCCGCGCTCCGATTGAATTGCGCTTCACTACAGGAGCAGCGCACGATGCGTTCGATCATCGCCGATTCGAAGCGATTGGTTGTGAAGGTAGGTTCCAGCCTCGTCACCAACGACGGGCGCGGGCTCGATCATGCTGCGATCGGCCGCTGGGCCGCCCAGATCGCAGCACTGCGCGAGGCCGGCAAGGAGGTCGTGCTGGTCAGCTCGGGCGCGATCGCCGAGGGCATGCAGCGGCTCGGCTGGAGCAAGCGTCCGCGTGAAATCGACGAGTTGCAGGCCGCCGCCGCGGTCGGTCAGATGGGGCTGGCGCAAGTCTACGAAAGCCGTTTCGGCGAACACGGCATCCGCACCGCCCAGATCCTGCTGACCCACGCCGACCTGGCGGACCGCGAGCGTTATCTGAATGCGCGCTCGACGCTGCTCACGCTGCTGCGTCTGGGCGTGGTCCCGATCATCAACGAGAACGACACGGTCGTTACCGACGAAATCAAATTCGGCGATAACGATACGCTGGGCGCACTCGTCGCGAACCTGATCGAAGGCGATGCGCTCGTGATCCTGACCGATCAGCCGGGGCTGTTTACGGCCGATCCGCGCAAGGATCCGAAGGCCACGCTGGTGCAGGAGGCCGATGCCGGCGCGTCCGATCTCGAGTCGATGGCCGGCGGTGCGGGGTCGAGCCTCGGCCGTGGCGGCATGCTGACCAAGATCCTCGCGGCGAAGCGCGCGGCGCATAGCGGCGCGAATACCGTGATCGCGAGCGGCCGCGAGACCGACGTGCTCGTGCGGCTCGCGGCAGGCGAAGCGATCGGCACCCAGTTGATCGCGCGTACGGCGCGCATGGCGGCGCGCAAGCAGTGGATGGCCGATCACCTGCAGGTGCGCGGCCACGTCGTCATCGATGCGGGCGCGGTCGAGAAGCTGACCAGCGGCGGCAAGAGCCTGCTGCCGATCGGTATCGTCAATGTGCAGGGCGTGTTCGCGCGCGGCGAGGTGATCGCCTGCGTCAACGATGCCGGCCGTGAGGTCGCGCGCGGGCTGACCAACTACAGCAGCGCCGAAACCAAGTTGATTCAGCGCAAGCCGAGCAGCGAGATCGAAACCGTGCTCGGCTACATGCTCGAGCCCGAGCTGATTCATCGCGACAACCTCGTGCTGATCTGACGCACGTCGGGCTGCCGACCCGGTAAAAACAAAGCCCGCTGATGCGGGCTTGTTTTTTGACTTCCTGGTAAAGGAACGCGTTGCGGCGACTGCTGCCGTTCAGCGAATCTGTTGGCTCAGGATCGTGCGGTGCGCGCGCAGGTTCTCGATGATCGCCTTGGTGGTTGCGGCCGGCATCTTGTTCGAGCAGAAGTAGTCCTGGTAGAGCGCGGCGCGATAGGCGTTCAGGTTGCCGTTCTCGATGCGCGTCCAGTCGGTTTCGACGGTGCGGTCCCAGCCGTCGTGGTCGGCGTTCAACGCCGCGTACTGGCGCCACTCATAGGTGTCGCAGCGGATCGCTTCGTAGGTCACGTTGCGCGCGCCGGCCGGGCTGGTGATGACCGACGTGTAACGAACGATGCCGTCGGTGCCGACGACCAGCGACTTGTCGTCGACGGAAAACTGCAGCGGCGTGTTCTGCGAGACTTCGAACGGGATCAGGTTCGAGGCTTGCGGCAACGGCGGGAGCGTGTCGACCTTGTTTTCCTGCCAGGTCGGGTGACGGTCGAGCAGATAGACGAACGTGCTGTTGTCCTTGCTGTCCTTGCTGTCCTGGTCGGACGGCTGACTTTGCGTTTTGGAGTGAGCGCAGCCGGCCAGCACGGCGACCGCAGCCAACGATGCTGCGGCAAGAGCGAACGATTTCAAATTGCACACCTCGAAAAAAGGGCGCGGCAACCGCTGCCGCGCCCGGACATGCTTCATGGTTTTCCCGGTCGGCGGGATCAGTCGCGCAGCAGGTAGCGAACCGGGGGCTCGTCGAGCACGCTAGCGCCCGGCTCGACCTCGGAACACACCTGCGATGCGTCGATCGGATGAACCCCGATCATGCGCGGATAACGCGTGGGCCGCACTGCGGCGCGCGTTTTGTTGCCGTCGGGCCGCTGCGCCGGCCGGCGCAGGAAACGCGACAATTCCGTCAACGCCAACTGATAGACATCCCGCTTGAACTCGATCACTGCGTCAAGCGGCACCCAGTACTCGTTCCAGCGCCAGGCATCGAACTCCGGGTGGTCGGTTGCGCGCAAGCAAATGTCGCAATCGCGTCCGACCATCCGCAGCAGAAACCAGATCTGCTTTTGTCCGCGATAATGCCCGCGGACTTCACGCTTGATGAACTTGTCCGGCACCTCGTAACGCAACCAGTCGCGTGTGCGGCCGATGATCTTGACGTGCTCGGGAAGCAGGCCCGTCTCCTCGTGCAATTCCCTGAACATGGCCTGCATCGGGGTCTCACCATACTTGATGCCCCCTTGCGGGAATTGCCAGGAATGCTCACGAAGCCGTTTGCCCCAAAACACCTCATTGTGCGCGTTCAAGAGGATGATGCCGACGTTCGGGCGAAAGCCTTCACGATCCAGCATACAACCACCTTCGAATCCTTTAAAATTGCTTTGATTATAAACAGATAACGGGCGCCGCGCACCGCAATGGCCCGAATCTCGGCGAGGTTCGCAGCTACACTGTCCCCGATTCGTCTGCTACGTCATCTGCGCCACGATCGCCTCGTTGCACACCGTTGCGCGCAGTTATCCACCCCTTTTCGCCTTTTTCCGGCGGCCCCGCGTTGGGCCGTCGTTTCTGGAACTGTCCGCATGAAAGCCTCCCGTTTCTTTATCGGCACCCTGAAGGAAGCTCCCGCCGACGCCGAGATCGTCAGCCACAAACTGATGGTGCGCGCCGGCATGATTCGCCGCGTCGCCGGCGGTATCTACAACTATCTGCCGATCGGCCTGCGCTCGATTCGCAAGGTCGAGGCGATCGTGCGCGAGGAGATGAACCGGGCAGGTGCGATCGAACTGCTGATGCCGGCAGTCCAGCCGGCCGAGCTCTGGCAGGAATCGGGCCGCTGGGTGCAGTACGGCCCCGAACTGCTGCGCTTCAAGGATCGCAAGGACAACGACTTCGTGATCGGGCCGACGCACGAGGAAGTCATCACCGACATCGCGCGCGCGCAGATCAAGAGCTACCGGCAAATGCCGGTGAACTTCTATCAGATCCAGACCAAATTCCGCGACGAGATCCGCCCGCGCTTCGGCGTGATGCGCGGCCGCGAATTCATCATGAAGGACGCCTATTCGTTCGACAAGGATCAGGCCGGCCTCAAGGAGTCGTACCGCAAGATGTACGAAGCCTACGTGCGCGTGTTCACGCGCATCGGCCTCGAATTCCGTGCGGTGGCGGCCGACAACGGCTCGATCGGCGGCAGCGGCTCGCATGAATTCCACGTGATCGCCGACACCGGCGAGGACGCGATCGCCTATTGCCCGACCTCCGATTTCGCGGCGAACGTCGAGGCGGCCGAAGCGCTGCCGCTGATCGCCAGCCGCGCGGCGCCGGCCGAGGCGCTCGCCAAGGTCGCCACGCCGGGCAAGGCGAAGTGCGAAGCGGTGGCCGAGCTGCTGAATATCCCGCTGGAACGCACCATCAAGTCGATCATCGTCGCGACCGACAACGAAGGCGCCGAACCCACCATCTGGCTGTTGATGATTCGCGGCGATCACGAACTGAACGAGATCAAGGCGTCGAAGCAGCCGGGCCTGGCCGGTTATCGGATGGCGACCGAAGCCGAGATCGTCGAATGGTTCGGCACGCCGCCGGGCTACCTCGGCCCGATCGGCACCAAGAAGCCGGTCAAGGTGATCGCCGATCGCACAGTCGCGAACATGAGCGATTTCGTGGTGGGCGCCAACGAGGTGGATTACCACATCGCCGGCGTGAACTGGGGCCGCGACCTGCCCGAGCCGGTCGTTGCCGACCTGCGCAACGTCAGGAAAGGCGACGCGTCGCCGGACGGCAAGGGCGTGCTCGACATCTGCCGTGGCATCGAAGTCGGCCACGTGTTCCAGCTCGGCACCAAGTACTCGAAGGCGCTCGGTTCGACGTTCCTCGATGAAAACGGCAAGCCGCAGCCGATGGAAATGGGTTGCTACGGGATCGGCGTCACGCGCATTCTCGGCGCCGCGATCGAACAGAACTTCGACGACAAGGGCATCATCTGGCCCGAATCGATCGCGCCGTTCCAGGTCGTGCTGTGCCCGATGGGCTATGACCGCAGCGAAGCGGTGCGCGAAGCGGCCGATACGCTGCACGCCGACCTGCTGGCAGCCGGCATCGACGTGATCCTCGACGATCGCGGCGAGCGCCCCGGCGTGATGTTCGCCGATTGGGAACTGATCGGCGTGCCGCACCGCCTCGTGATCGGCGATCGTGGCCTGAAGGACGGCAAGATCGAGTATCAGGGCCGTCGCGAAACCGAGGCGACGCTGCTGCCGGTTCAGGGCGCGGCGCTGACGGTGATCGAGAAGGTGCGCGAAGCGCTCGCGCGCTGAACGCGGGCCGGCGGGAAGGGCGCCTCGGCGCGCCGTTCCCGGGGCTGCCCATGAAAAAACGGCTCGCGTTCTGGCGCGAGCCGTTTTGTTTTGTGCAGGGGCCGCGCGCGTGGCGCTGGCGTTGGCCGGCGTCAGACCTCGGCCGTCAGCGCGCGGATCGTCGGCAGGTTGCGCCAGTAGCCCTTGGCATCCATGCCGCAGCCGAACACGTAACGATCCGGCACCGAAAAACCGCAGAAATCCGGATGCAGCGGCTTGTCCTTGGCGAGCGTCTTTTCGCACAGCACGGCGGACAGGAACCGCTTCGCGCCCATGTCGAGGATGCGGTCGCGGATCGCGGCCATCGTTTCGCCTTCGTCGAGAATGTCGTCGAGCACGATCACGATGCGATCCTTCACCGATTCGCGCGGCGCCACGCGCCAGTGCATTTCCGGGCTGCCCTGGGTGGTGTTCCGGTAGCGCGTCAGGTGGATGTAGTCGAATTCGAGCGGGAAATCGAGGTGCGGCAGCAGCATGCCGGTGAACACGGCCGCGCCGCCCATCACCGACAGCACGAGCGGGAACGCATCGCCGATTTCGTCGCGGATCGCGGAGGCCATCCGCGAGATCGAGGCGTTGACCTCCTCGGCGGAGACGATCTGCTCGGAGTGCTGGAATATCTGAAGGGCTTCTTCGCGGTTCATGGGTTCTGAGGTGCGATCGGATCAATCGGAAACGGCCCGCGAACGGGCCGGCGGACGATGCGTGAGTAGGATATACCTCGCATCGTGCCGCGTGGGGCGCGGCAAAATTCGATGCGGGGCGGCTTAACGCATGCCCGGCATCATGCCCTTCAGGCCGCGCATCATTTTCTGCATGTTGCCGCCCTTCAGCTTCTTCATCATCGTGCGCATCTGGTCGTACTGATTCAGCATGCGGTTGACTTCCTGCACCGGCACGCCCGCGCCGGCCGCGATGCGGCGCTTGCGGGTGGCCTTGATCAGTTCGGGCTTGGCGCGCTCGGTCGGCGTCATCGAGTTGATGATGCCTTCCATGCGGCGGATCTGCTTCTCGGCCATGCCCATGTTGGCGCCCGCGGCGGCTTGCTGGAACTGCGCCGGCAGCTTGTCCATCAGCGACGACAGGCCGCCCATGTTCTTCATCTGGGAGATTTGCGCGCGGAAATCGTCGAGGTCGAAATCGCCGCCCTTCTTGACCTTGTTGGCGAGCTTTTCGGCCGCCTGCATGTCGACGCCGCGCTGCGCTTCCTCGACCAGCGCGAGGATGTCGCCCATGCCGAGGATGCGGTTCGCCATGCGATCCGGGTGGAACACTTCGAGGCCGTCGAGCTTTTCGGCCACGCCGACGAACTTGATCGGCTTGCCGGTGATGTGGCGCACCGACAGCGCCGCGCCGCCGCGCGAATCGCCGTCGAGCTTGGTCAGCACGACGCCCGTGAGCGGCAGGGCGTCGTTGAACGCCTTGGCGGTGTTGACGGCGTCCTGGCCGAGCATCGCGTCGACCACGAACAGCGTTTCGGCCGGATCGAGCGCCGCGTGCAGGTCGGCGATTTCCTTCATCATCGCCTCGTCGATACCGAGGCGGCCGGCCGTGTCGACGATCAGCACGTCGCAGTAATGGCGCTTGGCCCAGTCGACCGCGGCGCGCGCGATCTCGACGGGCTTCTGGTCCGGCGTGGACGGGAAGAATTCGGCGCCGACCTGTTCGCTCACCGTTTTCAACTGGGCGATCGCGGCGGGGCGGTAGATGTCGCACGACACCGTCAGCACTTTCTTCTTCTGCTTGTCGCGCAGCAGCTTGGCGAGCTTGCCGACCGTGGTGGTCTTGCCCGCGCCTTGCAGGCCGGCCATCAGGATGATCGCGGGCGGCGTGACGGCGAGGTTCAGCTCGGCGGCCTTGCCTTCGTAGTCGCCGCCGATCACGGCGGTCAGTTCCTTCTGCACCACGCCGACGAGCGCCTGGCCCGGCGACAGGCTGCTGATCACATCCTCGCCGAGTGCCTTTTCCTTGACCTTGGCGATGAATTCGCGGACGACCGGCAGCGAAACGTCGGCCTCGAGCAGCGCGAGCCGGACTTCACGCAGCATCTCCTGCGTGTTCGCTTCGGTGAGACGGGCTTCGCCGCGCAGCGTCTTGACGACGCGCGCCATCCGTTGGGTGAGATTGTCGAGCATGGGGAGCGATGGACAGTGGGGCCTGAAGGCTGGCGTCGGCTATATTGACAGCCGTCGCAGGCAAGGGGCCTAGTGTAAACTTCGAACATGGATATTGTACTGTATGCCCTCACCGCGCTCCTGTACGGCGGCCTGTCCGTCGCAGGATGGCGCGCGCACCGTTCCGGCCTTGCGCAGCCGCTCGTCGCGAGCGTGCCTCCCGTGCCGCGGGACCTGCGCGCATCCGCCGCGTCCGGGGTGAGCGGCACGGGCCGCGCGCTGCTGTTCGCGGCGCTGCTCGCCCACGGCGTGCTGCTGCACGCCACCATCTTCCCGCACGATTCGATGGTGTTCGGCTTCGCGTTCGCGTTGTCGGCGATGTTCTGGCTCGGCGCCGGCATCTACTGGATCGAGAGCTTCTTCTTCCGGCTCGACAGCCTGCGCCTGCTGGTGCTGCCGCTGGCCTGCGCCGCTTCGCTGCTGCCGCTCGCGTTCGGCGGCGTGCGCGTGCTGCCGTATGCGGCCGCGCCATTGTTCAAGATGCACTTCCTGATCGCCAACATCGCCTACGGATTGTTCGCGATCGCGGCACTGCATGCGGTGCTGATGCTGATGGTCGAGCGCCGCCTGCAGGCGCTGCGGCAAGGCGCGCGGATCGAGTCGGCCAGTTTCCTGGCGGGCTGGCTCGAAACGCTGCCGCCGCTGCTGACGCTCGAAAAGCTGCTGTTCCGTCTGATCGCCGCCGGCTTCGTGCTGCTGACGCTCACGCTCGCCTCGGGCATCCTGTTCAGCGAGCAGGTGGATGCGCGCGCGCTGCGCTTCGATCACAAGACGGTGTTCGCGATCCTCTCGTGGTTCATGTTCGGCGGTATCCTCGTCGCACGCCGCCTGTCGGGCTGGCGCGGGCGCGGCGCCGCACGCTGGGTGCTCGCCTCGTTCGGCGCGCTGCTGCTCGCCTATGTCGGCAGCCGCTTCGTGCTCGAGGTGCTGCTGCACCGTTCCGTGGTCTGATGGTCTGAATTCGATGCGTAACCTTCTCCTGCTGATCCTCCTGTTCTTCGCCGGCTCCTGGGTGGCGCGCAAGCTGCGCCAGGCGCAGGAACGCAC
>NZ_BAAILN010000124.1:45380-71582 GCF_054589155.1 Burkholderia sp. 3C | reverse complement strand
CGGCTCGGCCGGCGGCCCGTCTTCCGGGCGCGGCTTCGGCGGCGCGCGGCCGTCGGCCGAGCGCGCCGCCGCGCTGCCCGAGCCGATGGTGCGCTGCGCGCACTGCGGCGTGCACACGCCGAAGGGCGAGGCGGTGTCCGCCGGCGGCGAATTCTTCTGCAGTACCGAGCACGCGGCACGTCACACGACGTCGGCCGGCCGCGGCGCGTGACGCAAGCGCTGCCGGTGATCGACGCGTACGGCTGGGTGCGCGGTGCGCGCCACGCGCCGTCGCCGAATCACGAGGCCAGGCCGGCAGGGGTGACGCCCACGCTGCTGGTGGTGCACAACATCAGCCTGCCGCCCGGCGAGTTCGGCGGCGGGGCGATCGAGGCGCTGTTCCAGAACCGGCTCGATTGCGATGCCCATCCCTATTTCGATGCCAACCTGCGCGGCCTGCGCGTCTCGGCGCATTTCCTGATCCGCCGCGATGGCGAGCTGGTGCAGTTCGTGTCGTGCGACGCGCGCGCCTGGCACGCCGGCGCGTCGAACTTCCTTGGCCGCGAGCGCTGCAACGATTTTTCCATCGGCATCGAACTCGAAGGCGCCGACGACCAGCCGTTCGAGCCGTCGCAATACGCCACGCTGGCCACGCTGACGCGCGCGCTCGCCGCCCGCTATCCGGTCGAGGCGGTGGCCGGGCATGCCGACATCGCGCCGGGCCGCAAGACCGACCCCGGCCCGTGCTTCGATTGGCAACGCTATGCGAGCGATACCGGCCTCGGCCCCGAATCCTTTCCTTATCGTCGCTAACCGGGCGGGCGTCGAGCACCGCTCGGCACGCTGCGCTGCCGCGACGATTTCGCCTGATCCTTGCCCCGTCTACGCCTTCGCCAATGTGCTTCGCTGTCAATAGCGAAGCCCCAAATTTTCCGTTTTGAGATAGTAAGAACGTCCACTATACTTGGTGCCAGTTGACGAGTTTGTCACTAGATATAGTGTTAAAACAGTGGGCGCCGCCAAGGTGGCCCGCTCCACCGGCAGGGGGCTGCCGGCACGAATTCTGAGCGCGGCGCCCGGCCAGCCCGGCGCGCCGCGGATAGCGCAGACACACCAGGCGGCAAGGGGCGCGATACGCATGACGAAAACAGACGTCGGTTGTACGGTATCGCGCGGCCCGTGCCGCTATTGTGTTTTGCCGCCCGCGCCAAGCCCGGCGCATTAATCTTCAAATCCGCGGATCTCTCCGCACCATCCAACACCAGGAGCTTTGCACATGCAAACGACCGACACCGGGACGTCCCAATACGAGAGCGCGCAGCGCCCTCTTGGAACGGCTTCGCAGGCGCCCGCACTGGCGCCGCAGGCGACGTTCGCCGACTACAAGGTGATCCGCCGTAACGGCAGCGTGGTGGCGTTCGAGCCGTCGAAAATCGCGATCGCCGTGACGAAGGCGTTCCTCGCGGTGAACGGCGGCCAGGGTGCCGCGTCGGCGCGTGTGCGCGAACTGGTCGAGCAACTGACGCAAAGCGTCGTGCGCGCGCTGGTGCGCAGCCGCCCGAACGGCGGCACGTTCCATATCGAAGACATCCAGGATCAGGTCGAACTGGCGCTGATGCGCGGCGGTGAGCACAACGTCGCACGCGCCTACGTGCTGTACCGCGAGAAGCGTCACCTCGAGCGCGCGCATGCCGACGCGCCGGTCGACGCACCGGCCGGCACCGTCGGCCTGAACGTGACCGACAAGGGCGTGACGCGTCCGCTCGACCTGGCCGACCTGCGTGCGCTGGTCGGCGCGGCCTGCGAAGGGCTGGGCGATGCCGTCAACCCGGAGCCGATCGTCACGGAAACGATCAAGAACCTGTACGACGGCGTGCCGTTGAGCCAGGTCTACGACTCGGCGATCCTGGCCGCCCGCACGATGATCGAGAAGGACCCGGCTTACAGCCAGGTCACGTCGCGCATCCTGCTGCACACGATCCGTCGCGAAATCCTCGGCGAGGAAGTGCTGCAAGGCGAGATGCAGGCGCGCTACGTCGAATACTTCCCGCAATTCCTGAAGCGCGGCGTCGAAGCCGAGCTGCTCGACGACAAGCTGCTGCAGTTCGATCTGCCGCGTCTGGGCGCCGCGCTCGACGCAAGCCGCGACCTGCAGTTCGGCTATCTGGGCCTGCAGACGCTGTACGACCGCTACTTCCTGCACGTCGACGGCACCCGCATCGAAATGCCGCAAGCGTTCTTCATGCGCGTGGCGATGGGCCTGTCGCTGAACGAAGTCGACCGCGAAGCGCGGGCGATCGAGTTCTACAACGTGCTGTCGAGCTTCGACTTCATGAGCTCCACGCCGACGCTGTTCAACTCGGGCACGCGCCGCTCGCAACTGTCGTCGTGCTACCTGACGACGGTTGCCGACGATCTCGACGGCATTTATGAAGCGCTGAAGGAAAACGCGCTGCTCTCGAAGTTTGCCGGCGGCCTCGGCAACGACTGGACGCGCGTGCGTGCGCTCGGTTCGCATATCAAGGGCACGAACGGCAAGTCGCAAGGCGTGGTGCCGTTCCTGAAGGTCGTCAACGACACGGCCGTGGCGGTCAACCAGGGCGGCAAGCGCAAGGGCGCGGTGTGCGCGTACCTCGAGACGTGGCACCTGGACATCGAGGAATTCCTCGAGCTGCGCAAGAACACCGGCGACGATCGCCGCCGCACCCACGACATGAACACGGCGAACTGGATTCCCGACCTGTTCATGAAGCGCGTGATGGAAGGCACCGACTGGACGCTGTTCTCGCCGTCGACCTGCCCGGATCTGCACGACAAGTTCGGCGCCGAATTCGAAGCGGCCTATGTCGGCTACGAACAGAAGGTCGCGCGCGGCGAGCTGAAGCTGTTCAAGAAGATTCCGGCGCAGCAACTCTGGCGCAAGATGCTCGGCATGCTGTTCGAAACGGGTCACCCGTGGATCACGTTCAAGGATCCCTGCAATATCCGTTCCCCGCAGCAGCACGTCGGTGTCGTCCACTCGTCGAACCTGTGCACGGAAATCACGCTGAACACGAGCGACACCGAAATCGCGGTCTGCAACCTCGGCTCGGTCAACCTCGTCGCTCACCTGGTCAAGCAGGCGGACGGCAACTACGCGCTCGACCACGACAAGCTCAAGCGCACCATCAGCGTGGCGATGCGCATGCTCGACAACGTCATCGACATCAATTACTACGCGGTGGCGAAGGCACGTAACTCGAACCTGAAGCACCGCCCGGTCGGCATGGGCATCATGGGCTTCCAGGATTGCCTGCACCTGCTGCGCACGCCGTTCTCGTCGGATGCGGCGGTCGAGTTCGCCGACCGTTCGATGGAAGCGGTCTGCTACTACGCCTACTGGGCGTCGACCGAGCTGTCGGAAGAGCGCGGCCGCTACTCGAGCTACCGCGGTTCGCTGTGGGATCGCGGCATCCTCCCGCAGGATTCGCTGAAGCTGCTGGAAGAAGCGCGCGGCGGCTATGTCGAAGTCGACATGAGCGAATCGCTCGACTGGGCGCCGCTGCGTGAGCGGATTGCCGTCCACGGCATGCGCAACTCGAACTGCATCGCGATCGCGCCGACCGCCACCATCTCGAACATCATCGGCGTCTCGCCGTGTATCGAGCCGACCTTCCAGAACCTGTTCGTGAAGTCGAACCTGTCGGGCGAGTTCACGGTGGTCAACGAGTTCCTGGTGCGCGACCTGAAGGAACGCGGCCTGTGGGACGAAGTGATGGTCGCCGACCTGAAGTACTTCGACGGCATGCTCTCGCGCATCGATCGAATCCCCTCGGACCTGCGCGCCATCTACGCGACGGCGTTCGAAGTCGATCCGAAGTGGCTGGTCGAAGGCGCCTCGCGTCGTCAGAAGTGGATCGACCAGGCGCAGTCGCTCAACATCTTCATGGCCGGTGCATCGGGCAAGAAGCTCGACGAGATCTACAAGCTCGCTTGGCTGCGTGGCCTGAAGACCACCTACTATCTCCGCACGATGGCGGCGACGCACGTCGAGAAGTCGACGGTGGCGCACGGCGCACTGAACGCGGTGCCGTCCGGCGGCATGAGCGGCGGCGGTTCGGCCGGCGGTGCGCAAGGCGCGGCCGGTGGTTTCGGCGCGGCGGGTGGCTCGGATGTGTCGGGCGCCTTGAACGCGGCACCCATCGAAGCCGATGGTCCGGTCTGCACGATGCGTCCGGGCGACGCGGGCTTCGAAGAGTGCGAAGCGTGCCAGTAAGCGCGGCACGTTGAAGTGAACGCGGCGCGCATTCGAGACGAAGGTTGAACTGCGCGCCGTCGTTGACTACAAACGGATAAGGAATCCGTACTTTGGCAGTCTCGCGACACGCATCGCGAGTGCCGTGAGCGGGACGATCGGGCGACGCAGTCGCACACTCGACGATCATCGCTCGATGTCCCGAACCCACCGCATCACTCGCGAGTCATGCATCGCGATCGGTCTCATGCTGCGCGAAGTGTTGTATCGAGGTCGCAGCGCGAATCGAAAACAGGATTTTTCATGAGCGAACCCTTTTATCGCTCAAGAAAAGATGGTACAAACCGTTCTAAATTGATGGTGAGAATTTATGCTCAATTGGGATGACGAGAAGACGGCCGCAACGCCCGCGAGTGGAGCGCAACGCGCCCCCGCCGGAATGGCTGTCGGTGTGCAGGCAGCGCCTGCCGCTCATCAGGCTCCGTCGGTACGCGACATTTTCGAAGGCGACCTCGCGGTCGCACCGTACGCACCGGCGGCAGCGCCCTTGGCCGGCTCGCAAGAGCGCGTCAATATCGACGACAAGCGCATCATCAACGGCAAGACCGACGTCAATCAGTTGGTGCCGTTCAAATACAAGTGGGCGTGGGAAAAGTATCTGGCGGGTTGCGCGAACCACTGGATGCCGCAGGAAGTGAACATGTCTCGCGACATCGCGCTGTGGAAAGACCCGAACGGTCTGACCGAAGACGAGCGACGCATCGTCAAGCGCAACCTCGGCTTCTTCGTGACCGCCGATTCGCTCGCCGCGAACAACATCGTGCTGGGCACCTATCGCCACATCACCGCGCCCGAGTGCCGGCAGTACCTGCTGCGCCAGGCGTTCGAGGAAGCGATCCACACCCACGCCTATCAGTACATCGTCGAATCGCTCGGCCTCGATGAAGGCGAGATGTTCAACGCGTATCACGAGATCAAATCGATCCGCGACAAGGACGAGTTCCTGATTCCGTTCATCCACACGCTGACGGACCCGGCGTTCGTGACGGGTACGCCCGACGCGGACCAGAAATTGCTGAAGTCGCTGATCGTGTTCGCCTGCATCATGGAAGGCCTGTTCTTCTATGTCGGCTTCACGCAGATTCTCGCGCTGGGCCGCCAGAACAAGATGACGGGCGCCGCGGAACAGTATCAGTACATCCTGCGCGACGAGTCGATGCACTGCAATTTCGGCATCGACCTGATCAACCAGATCAAGCTCGAGAATCCGCATCTGTGGACGAACGAGTTCCGCGCCGAGATCCGCGAGCTGTTCAAGCATGCAGTCGAGCTCGAGTATCGCTACGCTGAAGACACGATGCCGCGCGGCGTGCTCGGTCTGAACGCGGGCATGTTCAAGGGTTATCTGCGCTTCATCGCGAATCGTCGTTGCCAGCAAATTGGCCTCGACGCGCTTTATCAGAACGAAGAAAACCCGTTCCCGTGGATGAGCGAGATGATCGATTTGAAGAAAGAGCGGAACTTCTTCGAGACGCGAGTGATCGAGTATCAGACGGGTGGCGCGCTGTCCTGGGAATAACCCGGGCGCGACTCCGTCAGCAGTATGTGAACCGCCGGGCGTGCACGCCCGGCGCAAGGTTTAGGAGCAGAACGCCTGATGCAAAGCGTGGCCTGCGCCGATACGGCGCTCAGATATGACAGGCACCTTGCGAACCCTTCAGTGGGCTGGGCAAACTTCCCTCCGGAAAAGCCGGCAGGCCTCGAGCCTCCCGTCTTTATCAAGCGATTCGGGGCGACGGCGCGAACGGCGTCGGCTGCCCACTTGATCTGGCGCGCGGTGCCGCAGGGCACGGCGCGCCTTACCGTATTCATTAGCGTAAGCGCGAGCAGGAAGCGTACGCCGATGAATAGCCCGCTTCGTAGCGCGCGTTACGCCTATACCGTCCGCGAGAAACGGGTTTTGACGAAGGGTGTTTGAACTGACTCTCATCTGAACCTGAAGGAGAACATCATGGCAGTTGCCAAGAAGAAACCGGCTGCGAAGAAAGTCGCCGCCAAGAAGGCCGCACCGGTCGCAGCGAAGAAGGCTGCCCCGGCGAAGAAGGTCGCAGTGAAGAAGGTTGCTGCGAAGAAAGTCGCGGTGAAGAAGGTTGCCGCGAAGAAGGCAGCACCGGCCGCCAAGAAGGCAGCGGTGAAGAAGGTTGCTGCGAAGAAGGTCGCAGTGAAGAAGGTTGCCGCGAAGAAGGCAGCACCGGCCGCCAAGAAGGCAGCGGTGAAGAAGGTTGCCGCCAAGAAGGCGCCGGCAGCGAAGAAGGTTGCAGCGAAGAAAGTTGCCGTGAAGAAGGTTGCTGCCAAGAAGGCAGCACCGGCCGCCAAGAAGGCAGCAGTGAAGAAGGTTGCTGCCGTCAAGAAGGCACCGGCAGCGAAGAAGGCAGCACCGGCCGCCAAGAAGGCCGCAGCCGCACCGGCAGCGAAGAAAGCGCCGGCAGCCAAGAAGGCAGCCCCGGCAGCGAAGAAGGCACCGGCCGCCAAGAAGGCAGCGCCGGCCAAGAAGGCAGCCGCGAAGAAGGCCGCAGCCGCTCCGGCGACGACCACGGCGTCGACGGCGTCGGTGGCACCGTCCTCGGGTGCGAAGACCGCGCTGAACCCGGCAGCGGCATGGCCGTTCCCGACGGGCAGCCGTCCGTAATCGGTTTGCCGCGCGACCGTAGACCGGTTGCGCGGCACCGTACGGCCTGCGTTGTATAGCCTGAAGCAGATGATGTAGCGGGCCGATTCGTCGGCTCGATCAGATCCCGTTGCCGGTTTCGGCAGCGGGATTTTTTTATGCGTGCGCGGTGGCGGGAATGGCCTCGCACGCTTTGTACGCTTCGCACCCGCGTCGCACGTTTCTCGCGCGCATAAAAAAAACGCATACGCGAAACGAATCGCGTATGCGCGGGATATCGCGGCTTGAGCCGCGCGCTGAGGTCTCCTCTAATGCGTGACGCGGGTGACGCCGCCGCTCGACAGCAGGCGGACGCGGTCACCGGCGCGGAATACTTCAGGCGTGGCGGCCTGCGTGATCGAACGCAGATCGCCGTTGTCGAGGCGCACGGTGATTTCCACACCGTTCGCCGTGCTCATGCCCTGGCCGATCGCATTGCCTGCCACCGCACCGGCGATACCGCCGGCGATTGCGGTGAGGATCGACCCTCGGCCGCCGCCGATCGCGCTGCCGGCCACCGCACCGAGTGCGCCGCCGCCGAGCGTGCCGAGCGTGGAGCCGGCACCGGTGTCGCTTTCGATGCGCACGGCACGCACGCTTTCGATCGTGCCGAGACGGACGCTTTGCTCGCGATTCGCCTGGCTCGAGCTATAGACGTCCGCCGAGCCCGGCGGTGCGAAGCAGCCCGCGAGCGACACCGAAGCGGTGATCATCGCGGCGAGCATGAGGGTTTTCCTGGTCAGCATGGGTGGTTCTCTCCAACAAATCTTATTCGATACTGTAGCCGAACGCGGTCTCGAAGCGGGACAGGATTTCCGCGCGGCCCAGCGTGTAGCTTTGCGGGCCCGGGTGAGCGATCTTGATCGACCCCATGAGGCTCGCGAGGCGGCCGGTGGTGGCCCAATCCAGCCCCTTCTCGATCCCGTACAGCAGGCCGCCGCGGAAGGCGTCGCCGCAACCGGTGGGATCGACGATCTGTTCGGCCTTCACGACCGGGATCTGCTCGGTGCCTTCGCGGTGGCGGATCGTGGCGCCGTGTTCGCCGCGCGTGATGATCAGGGCCTGGACCCGGCTCGCGATCTCGTCTTCCGACCAGCCCGTCTTGTCGCTCACCAGTTTGGCTTCGTAATCGTTGACCGCCAGATAGGTGGCAAGTTCAATGCTGCGACGCAGCGTGTCGCGGTCGAACAAGGGCAGGCCCTGGCCCGGATCGAAGATGAACGGCACGCCTGCCTTGGCCAGTTCCTCGACGTGCTGGACCATGCCCTGGAAGCCGTCCGGGCCGACGATCGCAAGCGTGATGTCGCGCGCTTCGCCGGCGTGGTTCAGGTGCGACTGCATCATCGCGCCCGGGTGGAACGCGGCGATCTGGTTGTTGTCGAGGTCGGTGGTGATCATCGCCTGCGCCGAGTGCGTGTCGGGCACCACGCGCACGTAGTCGCGCGACAGGCCGAGTGCATCGAAGCGGTCGAGATAGAGCTGGGCGTCGATGGCGCCGATCGTGCCCATCACGCGCGCATCGCCACCGAGCGCATGCAGCGCATAGCCGATGTTGCCGGCGCAGCCGCCGAACTCGCGGCGCATGGTGGGCACCAGGAAGCTCAGGTTGATGAGGTGGACCTGGTCGGGCAGGATGTGCTCCCGGAAGCGCCCTTCGAAGGTCATGATGTTGTCGTAGGCGATCGAACCGCAAATCAGGGTAGCCAAGGTCGTTCCTGTTCAGAAGGGAAGGCGGCGAGAGAAGAAAAAGCGACGCGCACTGCCATGCCGGGGCGATGCGCGCGGGTACCTAAGCGAAAGCGCTTACTTCAGTGCGGCGAGGGCGGCGTCGTAGTTCGGCTCTTCCTTGATTTCGCCGACCAGTTCCGTATAGACGACCTTGTCGTTCGCATCGATGACCACCACCGCGCGTGCGGTCAGGCCGTTCAGCGGGCCGCTCGTGACGTCGACGCCGTAGGCGTTCGCGAATTCACGGCCGCCGCGGAACGTCGAGGCCGTCGACACGTTTTCGAGGCCTTCGGTCGTGCAGAAGCGTTTGGCGGCGAACGGCAGGTCGCCCGACACCACCACCACGGCCGTATCCGCCAGCTTGCCGGCCGCTTCGTTGAACTTGCGCGTGGACGTGGCGCAGGTCGGCGTGTCGAGGCTCGGCACGATGTTCAGCACTTTGCGCTTGCCTGCGAAGCTCGCGAGCGACAGCTCGCCGAGATCCTGGCCAACCAGCTTGAAGTCGGGGGCTTGCGCGCCGACCGTCGGGAACGCGCCGGCGAGTTCGATCGGGTTGCCGCCCAGGGTGACTTTGCTCATTTCGTACTCCGGAGAGAGGGCGTCATGCGACGCCGAGGTTGAGGCCGGCGCGCCCGGTGCGGGGCGCCGTGCGCTTACGGATAGAAGATCTGGACGCGGAAATTCGATGCGGCGATGCCGGGCGCGCCGTCGGCGGCACCCGGTGCGGTATCGATGCGCACGTACGAGGTTTCGGTGGCGCCGGCCGGCAGGCCCGCGCCCACCGGTGTGCCCGGCCTGACGTAATCGGCGGGCGCCAGCACGCGACGCGCGGCCACCCGGTCCGACGCATCGAGCAGGGTCAGCTCGATCGACGGATAGTCGAGCGCGATGGTGGTGCGGTTCGACAGCGGCACCTTCAGTTCGAGCACGCGCGAGCCGTCGAGCTGGCGCAGGTCCGAGGCGCCGAGCCGCAGCCCGTCGATCGCACGCGGCGGTTCGAGCGTGCAACCGAACGCCGAGCAGGCCTGTGCGAACAGCGGCTGGCTGGCCGGCCAGTGCACGATCAGCGGTTCGCGGCACCACCAGGCCATCTGGCCCGCCAACACCACGATCAGCAAGCCCGCGACGAAGCCGCCTAACACGCGCCGGCCGAAGCCGCCGCGTGCGGTGGCCGGCGATTCGCGCGTCATCGCGAAATGGACGCGGCCGTCGGCGGCGGGCTCGGCGGCGAACGGTTCGTTCGGGGGCGTGTGGCGCGGCGGCAGGTGGACGCGGACGTGATCGTCCGCTTCGACCGGATGCAGAGGATCGTCGGTATCGACGAGCGGAGGGAGCGAGGCGGCGGCAAGGCCGAGCGACGGTTCGGCCGCATCGCGCGGCAGCGTGGCGACCGATGCGGTATCGACGGTCGCGGTGGCCACGGCGGCTTCATGCTCGCCGGCATGGATGGCGGCGGCCTGGCCGTTCGCGGGCCGCGTCATCGCCCCGCGCATCAGGCCGGCCTGATTGGCCGGTGCTTCGAGACGGGAGGCCGATTCGATCGGCACCAGCGGCTCGGTACCGGTGTTGCCGCCGTGATGGCGCAGCGCGGGATCGATGCCGCCGTCGAGCCAGGGCGCCCACATGTCCCAGTCGCCGGGCGTGAAGTTGCCGTTCGCGGGCTGGTCGGGGGCGGCGTGCGCCAAGGTGGCCGAGAACACGCGCGGCGGCTGCGACGGCGCGCTTGCCGTGGCGGGCTGCGGTTCGACGATGGCCGGGGCCAGTTCGGGATCGGGCTCGACGAGCGAATTCGCCGCGTCGAAGACCTGCTGGCAGTGCCCGCAACGCGCGAGCCCGCCGTGCAGCTTCAGATGTTCCGGCTGAATCCGGAACACGGTTTCACAGTGGGGGCAGCGCGTCGCGAGTGGCATGGTCACGGGCAGCGGGGCCGGAGTGAAGGACAGCGCCTATTCTAATGGCTTTCGCGCCGGGTTCCGGCAAGGCACACCCAACCTTCGTGCTCGCGCCAGACCGAAATGTTGACATAGCGCGCATACACGGCCGCGACTTCGTCCGCCTGCCGCGCCAGCACGCCCGACAGCGCGATGCGGCCGCCCGGCTTGACCTTTGACGCCAGCATCGACGCCATCAGCTTGAGCGGGTTCGACAGGATGTTGGCGACCACGATATCGAATTCACCGGCCGGGCAATCGTCCGGCAGGCCGTAGGTCACGTCGGCACGATTGCGCTCGCTGTTGTGGCGAGCCGATTCGACGGCTTGCGGGTCGATGTCGATGCCGGTCACCTCGCCCGCGCCGCACTTCCTGGCGAGGATCGCGAGAATGCCCGAGCCGCAGCCGTAGTCCAGCACCGATTGGCCGGCCTGCACGGTTTGCTCGAGCCATTCCATGCAAAGTCGCGTGGTGGGGTGGCTGCCCGTGCCGAACGCGAGGCCCGGATCGAGTTCCAGCACCAGCGCGTCGGGATCGGGCGCATCGTGCCACGAGGGCACCACCCAGATCCGTTCGCCGATCGGGATCGGATCGAACTGCGATTGCGTGAGTCGCACCCAATCCTGCTCCTCGACGTCACGCACGCTGAACGCGGGCGCGGCATCGAGGCCGACTTCGTTCGCGGCGGCGGCCAGCAGCACGGCCGGATCGGCCGTTTCCGCCAGCAGCGCGATCACCCGCGAATGTTGCCAGGCGGCGCGCTCGGGCGTGAGGCCGGGCTCGCCGAACAGCGGCTGCTCGTCGGGTGTGTCGGCGTCGGCATCCTCGACGGACACCGACAGCGCGCCCAGCTCGATCAGCGCGTCCGACAGCGCTTCCGCATGCTCGCGCGCGAGCTCGACGACCAGTTCCCGGTAGCTCATGCTCAGGCCTCGTCCGGCGCGACCTGCTGCTTGGCGGCCAGGCGATTTTCCAGATAGTGGATGCTGGTGCCGCCTTCGACGAACTTCGAGTCGAGCATCAGCTCGCGGTGCAGCGGGATGTTCGTCTGGATGCCTTCGACGACCATTTCCGACAGCGCGATGCGCATGCGCGCCATGGCCTGCTCGCGCGTCGCGCCGTAGGCGATCAGCTTGCCGATCATCGAATCGTAGTTCGGCGGGACGAAATAGCCGTTGTAGACGTGCGAATCGACGCGGATGCCCGGGCCGCCCGGCGTGTGCCACGACGTGATCCGGCCCGGCGACGGCGTGAACTTGAACGGATCTTCGGCGTTCACGCGGCATTCGATCGCGTGGCCGCGGAACTGGATGTCGCGCTGGCGCAGCGCGAGCTTCTCGCCTGCCGCGATCTTGATCTGTTCCTGCACGATGTCGACGCCGGTGATCAGCTCCGTGACCGGATGCTCGACCTGCACGCGCGTGTTCATCTCGATGAAGTAGAACTCGTTGTTCTCGTACAGGAATTCGAACGTGCCCGCGCCGAGGTAGCCCATCTTCTTGCAGGCGTCGGCGCAGCGGTCGCCGATGCGATCGATCAGGCGGCGCGCGATGCCCGGCGCCGGCGCTTCCTCGATCACCTTCTGGTGGCGGCGCTGCATCGAGCAGTCGCGTTCGCCGAGCCAGAGTGCGTTCTTGTGCGAATCGGCCAGCACCTGGATCTCGATGTGGCGCGGATTCTCGAGGTACTTCTCCATGTACACCTGCGGGTTGCCGAACGCACGGCCGGCTTCCTCGCGGGTCATGTTGACCGCGTTGACGAGCGCCGCTTCCGTGTGGACGACCCGCATGCCGCGGCCGCCGCCGCCGCCCGCCGCCTTGATGATGACGGGGTAGCCGACCGCGCGCGCGATCTTGACGATTTCCTTCGGATCTTCGGGCAGTGCGCCTTCCGAGCCCGGCACGCACGGCACGCCGGTGCGGATCATGGTCTGCTTCGCGGTGACCTTGTCGCCCATCATGCGGATCGTGTCCGGACGCGGGCCGATGAAGGTGAAGCCCGATTGCTCGACGCGCTCGGCGAAGTCGGCGTTCTCGGACAGGAAGCCGTAGCCGGGGTGGATCGCTTGCGCGTCGGTCACCTCGGCCGCGCTGATCAGCGCGGGCATGTTCAGGTAGCTGAGGTTCGACGGAGCGGGGCCGATACAGACCGCTTCGTCGGCCAGCTTCACGTACTTGGCTTCCTTGTCGGCTTCCGAGTACACGACGACCGTCTTGACGCCGAGTTCGCGGCACGCGCGCTGGATGCGCAAGGCGATTTCGCCGCGATTGGCGATGAGGATTTTTTCAAACATAGCGGGTATTCGTCTTTCCGGTAGCGCGCTCTGGCGCGGGGCGGCGCGCTCGGCTTTAGCCGATCACGTACAGCGGCTGGCCGTATTCGACCGCCTGGCCGTTCTCGACGAGGATTTCCTTGATGATGCCCGACTTGTCGGACTCGATCTCGTTGAGCAGCTTCATCGCTTCGATGATGCACAGCGTCTGGCCTTCCTTGACCGTGTCGCCCACCTGGACGAACGGATCGGCGCCCGGCGACGGTGCGCGGTAGAACGTGCCGACCATCGGCGAGGTGACGACGTGGCCTTGCGGTGCGGCCGGCGCCGGCGCGGCGGCCGGTGCGGCAGCTTCGCCGCCGAAGTTCGCGGCCGGCGCGGGGGCGCCGGCTTGCGGCAGGTAGCCGGGGGCGGACTGCACATAGACGGGCGGCGCGTTCTTGACGATACGCACCTTGCCTTCGCCTTCCGTGACTTCCAGCTCGGAGATGCCGGATTCGGAGACGAGGTCGATCAGGGTTTTCAGCTTGCGAAGGTCCATCGGGTATTCCCCTTGTCTAGTCGTGAAGCGCCGGCCGGGCCGGCTGCGATTCGGATTCTTGAAACTGCTCAGCGGCGCGACGCACCCTGCAGCGTATCGAGCGCATGCTCGAGCGCGTACAGGTAGCCCTTCCAGCCGAGGCCGCAGATCACGCCTTCGGCCTGATCGGAGAAGTACGAGTGATGCCGGAACGACTCGCGGCGGTGCACATTCGACAGATGCACCTCGACGAACGGAATGGCGACGCCGGCCAGCGCGTCGCGGATCGCGACACTCGTATGCGTGTAGGCGGCCGGGTTGATCACGATGAAATCGGTCTTTTCGTCCCGGGCAGCGTGGATGCGGTCGACCAGCGCGCCTTCGTGATTGCTCTGGAACGAGGTCAGTTCGGCGCCCGCTTCGGTGGCCCGCGCGGCCAGGGCCCGATCGATCTCGGCCAGTGTTACGCGCCCGTAGACCCCGGGTTCCCGGGTGCCGAGAAGATTGAGGTTGGGGCCGTGCAGTACCAGCAATCGTGTCATGGTCGCTTCAATTTCTGCGGAATTGGGCGCACTTTATCGCCGTTTCGAGAAATTTGTCCAGTTTTGCCGTGTGGCGCGCTTGCTCGCGGCGGGCCGAATTGCCCGCCGTAGCGCGAAGTTCGCGGTATTTTTCGCCAATCTGCCGCGAACCGGAGGTCAACCGCCGGTAACGCGCGATACGAAAAGCTTCGCGCTTAAAGCGTGTCGAGCGTCTTCTTGAGCTGGTTCGGCTCGATTTCGCCTAATTTTGTCATGCGTACCCGGCCGTTCGCATCAATTACGACCGTAAACGGCAGGGCGCCGGCCGTGTTGCCAAAATTACGGGCCAGATCCGCGCCGGCGTAGCCGCTGACGAATACCGGGTAGTCCACCTTCACTTTCTGCAGGAACGCCTGGACGTTCTTGTCCGAGTCGACGGCCACCCCGACGAAGCGAATGCCCTTCGCCTTGTAGGCGTGCGAGAGCTGCACGAGTTCCGGCATTTCCTTGACGCAGGGGCCGCACCACGACGCCCAGAAGTTCACCACGACCTTCTGGCCCTTGAAGGCGGCCAGCGATTGCGGCTTGCCGTCGTCGTCGGTGACCGACGCGGCCCACAGCGTGGCGACCGGATCGGCCTTGGCGGTGGCCGCTTCGGCGGCGTTCTCGAACACATCGCCGCGCATCCAGTGGCCGGCGGCGAGACCGCCGGCAACCGCGACGGCCGCGACCACGGCGATGGGGAGGTATCGTTTACTGTTCATCTTCGGATCGAATCGGGGTGGAAAGGGCGGCCGGCGCGTCGAGCAGCGCGCGCAGGGCCGCGGCGTCGGCGCGATTGAGCCGGCCGCGCGCATCGGCGCGCACCGCGCCGCGCAGGTCGTCGGCGCCGTAGAGTGCCAGATGAATGCCGATCGGGTCGGCATCGCGACGCTCGCGCCAAAGAAAGCTCAAGGTCTCGACGTCGCCGCGACCGGCGAAATGCCGGGTTTCGGACACGTCGTACTGGATGTTCTGGTTCAGCAGATAGATCGCGACTTCCTTCTGGCTGTCGGAAAACATCTGCAGATGGATGTCGGAGTGCGCGTTGGCGGTGCCGTTCAGCACGGCGCCTGCCAGGTAGGGCGCGAACTGCGCGAGCCGCTCCATCCAGTCGAGCGCCACCTGCCGCAGCCGCGCCAGCTCGGCCGGTTGCGTGTCGGACTGGAACAGCGCCATGTATTCGTGCAGCTCGGCCTCGATCATGTCGTTGTCGGGCAGCCATTCCCCGGCGATCCGGGTGTCGCCGAGCAACTGGCGGGCGGCCTTGCGTTTCGCGGCGGCGTAATCGAGCCCGTCCTCGGCGATGAGGCGGGCGGCGCTGAGCGCGATTTCCTCGCGGACGCGACGCGGATCGAGCAGGGAGTGTCGAGGCATGGTGCGGCAATCATACTCGATCGGCCGGACGGCGCAGCACCTGCCCGGCCGACGCGGCGGGGCAGGCGGCTCGGTTACAATGGCAGCCTTTCCCCGGCTGCCGGCCGGCGCGATCCTCGCGGCACGGCGCGCCCGCCGGTTTCGATTCGCGACTTCGCATGGCGCCCGCGCGGCGCGACAGCTCTCTATGCATATCCACATTCTTGGCATCTGCGGCACGTTCATGGGCGGGCTCGCCGTGCTCGCCCGCGAGGCGGGCCATACCGTGACCGGATGCGACGCGGGCGTCTATCCGCCGATGAGCACCCAGCTCGAAGCGCAGGGTATACAACTGATCGAAGGTTACGGCGCCGAACAGGTCGATCTGGCGCCGGACCTGTTCGTGATCGGCAATGTCGTCTCGCGCGGCAATCCGCTGATGGAAGCGATCCTCGATCGCGGCCTGCCGTACACGTCCGGCCCGCAGTGGCTCGGCGAGCACGTGCTGGCCGGCAAGTGGGTGCTGGCCGTGGCCGGCACCCACGGCAAGACCACCACCAGCTCGATGCTGGCCTGGCTGCTCGAGGATTCCGGCCTGAACCCGGGCTTCCTGATCGGCGGCGTGCCGCTGAACTTCGGCGTGTCGGCGCGGCTGACCGATTCGAGCTTCTTCGTGATCGAGGCCGACGAGTACGACACGGCGTTCTTTGACAAGCGCTCCAAGTTCGTCCATTACCGGGCGCGCACCGCGGTGCTGAACAACCTCGAATTCGATCACGCCGACATCTTCCCCGATCTCGCCGCGATCGAAACCCAATTCCATCACCTCGTGCGCACCGTGCCGGGCGTCGGCCGGATCGTCTCGAACGGCCGCGAGGCCGCGCTCGACCGCGTGCTGGCGCGCGGCTGCTGGAGCGAGGTCGAACGCTTCGGCGTGGAAGGCGGCTGGCAGGCGCTGCCGGCCGAGGACGGCGTGCCCGTCGACGAGCGCTTCGCGGTGTACTGGCGCGGCGAGCGGATCGGCGAAGTCGAATGGACGGTGCAGGGCGAGCACAACCGCCAGAACGCGCTGGCCGCGATCGCGGCCGCGCGCTCGGTCGGCGTGCCGCCGGCCCAGGCGGCGCGTTCGTTCGCCAGCTTCCGCAACGTCAAGCGGCGCATGGAGATTCGCGGCAGCGTCGACGGCGTGACCGTCTACGACGATTTCGCGCACCACCCGACCGCGATCGACACCACGATCGCCGGCCTGCGCGCGCGAATCGGCCGCGATCACACCCGCATCCTCGCCGTGCTGGAGCCGCGCTCGAACACCATGAAGCTCGGCACCATGAAGGCGCAATTGCCGGGCAGCCTGGCCGATGCCGATCTCGTGTTCGGCTACGGCGCGGCGTCGGGCCGCGACGCGCTCGGCTGGAGCCTGGCCGATGCGCTGGCGCCGCTCGGCGAGCGCGCGCAGGCGTTCGACGATCTCAACGCGCTGGTCAAGGCCGTCACGGCCGCCGCCCGGCCGGGCGACCAGATCCTCGTGATGAGCAACGGCGGCTTCGGCGGCGTGCACCAGAAGCTGCTCGACGCGCTGTCCGCACGGGGCGGCGCGTGATTCTGTATCTGCACGGGTTCCGGTCGTCGCCGCAGTCGTTCAAGTCGCGGCTGCTGGCGGCGCGCATGGCCGAACTCGGCCGTGCCGACGAATGGCGCTGCCCGGCGCTGTCGGTGTCGCC
Source organism: Burkholderia sp. 3C (assembly GCF_054589155.1). NCBI lineage: Bacteria > Pseudomonadati > Pseudomonadota > Betaproteobacteria > Burkholderiales > Burkholderiaceae > Burkholderia > Burkholderia sp. 3C. The sequence continues at coordinate 54,574 of NZ_BAAILN010000124.1, read as the reverse complement.
GCTCGAAGCGGTGGCGCGGGCCGAAGCCGAGGTGGCCGGCGCGGCGCCGGACACGGTCACCGTGATCGGCAGCTCGCTGGGCGGTTATTACGCAACCTGGCTGGCCGAACAGCACGGCTGGCGCGCGGTGCTGCTCAATCCGGCCACGCTGCCGCAGCGCGACCTGGCGCGCCATCTCGGCGAGCAGCCGCTCTGGCACGGCGGCGGCAGCATCGTCGTCGAGCCGCGCCACCTGGGCGAACTTGACGCGTTGAGCGTGCGCGCCGTGACGCGCCCGGAACGCTACTATCTGATCGCCGCGACGGGCGACGAAGTGCTCGACTACCGCGAGATGCTCGCGCACTATCCGGGCGCGCGCACCCGCCTCATCGACGGCAGCGATCACGGCATCAGCGAGTTCGCCGACTATGCCGACGAGGTACTGGCGTTCTGCGACGCGCCGCGAACGCCCTAGCCGTGCCCGTCAGGGCCGGCAACCGAATTCAATCCAAGCTGGACGAGGCGCCGCCGGGCGGCGCCGGACAGTCTCAACGAGAGTAATCGAGTGAACGTTTTTTTCGAGGAATCGGGCAGTTTCAAGGCCGGCAGCGTTCTGTCGCGCCAGGGCGATGCGTTTCAGGTCGAACTGCCGGGCGGGCGGCGCGCCAAGGTGCGCGCCAAGGATGTGCTGATCGAGTTCGACAAGCCGGCGGCCGGCGAACTGATGCAGCAGGCCGACGCGGCCGCGCAGGAAATCGACCTCGATTTCCTGTGGGAATGCGCGCCGAATGAGGAATTCGCCTATGCCGCGCTGGCCGACGAGTATTTCGGCAGCGGTTACGGCCCCGTCGAGCGCGCGGCGCTGGTGCTGCGCATGCACGGCTCGCCGGTGTACTTCCGCCGCAAGGGGCGCGGCCAGTATCAGCGCGCGCCCGAAGAGCAACTGAAGATGGCGCTCGCCGGGCTCGAGCGCAAGCGCCAGCAGGCGCTGGTGCAGGCCGGTTACGAAGAGGAACTGAAGGCGCGCAAGCTGCCGGCCTCGTTCGAGGGCAAGGCGCTGGCGTTGCTGACGCGCCCCGACAAGAATTCGATCGAATACAAGGCGCTCGACGCCGCGGCGATCGCGCTCGGCGTGTCGCAGGCGCGACTGATGCTCGACTGCGGCGGGGTGGCCTCGCCGCGTGCGCTGCACGAGGCGCGCTTCCTGGCCGAACACTTCCCGCACGGCACCGGTTTCCCGCCCGTCACGGTGGGCGCGTTGCCGGAAGATTTACCGCGCGCGAATGTCGAAGCGTTCTCGATCGACGACGTGACCACCACCGAAATCGACGATGCGTTCTCGGTCGAGCACCTGCCCGAGAATCGCGTGCGGATCGGCGTGCACATCGCCGCGCCGGCGCTCGGCATCACGCGCGGCGACGCGATCGACGCGATCGCGCGCGCGCGGCTGTCGACCGTCTACATGCCCGGCGACAAGATCACCATGCTGCCCGACGACGTGGTGGAGGTGTTCACGCTGAAGGAAGGCGGTTTCCGCCCGGCGCTGTCGCTGTACATCATCGTCGACCGCGAGACGCAGGACATCGTCGCCAACGAAACGCGCGCCGAATACGTGTTCGTGAAGAGCAACCTGCGCCACAACACGCTCGACGAGCTGGTCAACGAGGAAACGCTCGCGGCCGGCAGCGGCGAGTATCCGCACAAGGACGATATCGCGGTGCTGTGGCCGCTCGCGCAGGCGCTGTTCGAGAAGCGCCAGGTGGCGCGCGCCGGCTACGGCCTGAAGCGCGAGGTGCAGCGCAACACCGATTACAACTTCTACGTGGAAGGCGAGCACATCTCGATCACGCCGCGGCGTCGCGGCTCGCCGCTCGACCTGATCGTTTCCGAACTGGCGATCCTGTCGAATTCCACGTGGGGCGCGTTCCTGCACGATCACACCGTGCCGGGCATCTACCGCTCGCAGCGCGCGCTCGGCGTGCCGACCGGCCCGAAGCGCACCCGCATGCAGACCTCCGCCGCGCCGCACGAAGGCCTGGGCGTTGCGCAATATGCGTGGAGCACCTCGCCGCTGCGCCGCTACGTCGACCTGGTCAACCAGTGGCAACTGCTGGCCTGCGTGCAGCACGGCGTGACGGCCAAGCTGGCCGCGCCGTTCAAGCCGAAGGACGCCGATCTGTACGCGGTCGTGCAGGGCTTCGACGATACCTACACCGCCTATGCCGATCATCAGCGCCGCATGGAGTATTTCTGGTGCCTGCGCTGGCTGCGCCAGGAAAACCGCCGGCAGGTCGTGGCGGCGGTGGTGAAGGGCGATCTGGTGCGGCTCGAGGAAATCCCGCTGCTGCTGCATGTGCCGGGGCTCGGCGTGCATGCGCGCGGCACGCGCGTGCTGCTCGACGTGATGTCGATCGACGAGCTGACGATCGAGGCGTCGGTGCGCCTGCTCAACGTGCTCGATGCGCCGGTCGTCACGAGCGGCGAGGCGGCCGAGGAGGATGACGGCGGCGAGGAAGCGGCGGGCGACACGCTCGTCGAGGCCGCCGACGATTCGGCCGAAAGCGAAGCCGAGGCATTGGCCGAGGCCGGCGATGCCGCCGAAGGCGCAGCCGCGCCGGAAGCCGGCAACGCGGAACACACAGAACAGACCGGCCCGGCGGCCGGCGACGAGGAGACAAAATGATCGAGCGCGACCCTTATGTCGTGATCGGCAACCCGGTGGCGCACAGCAAGTCGCCGGCGATCCATGCCGCGTTCGCCGCGCAGACGGGTGAGCCGGTGGCCTACACGCACCGCCTCGCGCCGCTCGACGGCTTCGAGGCGTCGGTGCGCGAATTCATCGCGGCGGGCGGGCGCGGTGCCAACGTCACGGTGCCGTTCAAGCTGGAAGCGCATGCGCTGGCCGATACGCTGTCGCCGCGCGCGGCGGCGGCGGGCGCGGTCAATACGCTGCGTTTCGATGCCGATGGCGGCATTTACGGCGACAACACCGACGGCGTCGGCCTCGTGCGCGACATCGAGCAGAACCTCGGCGTGTCGCTGGCCGGCGCGCGCATCCTGCTGCTCGGCGCGGGCGGCGCGGCGCGCGGCGTGGTGGTGCCGATGCTCGATCGCGCACCGCTGTCGATCACCATCGTCAACCGCACCGCGAGCAAGGCCGAGGATCTGGTCAGCCAGTTCATGCAGGCCGCGCACGACGCCGGTTGCCGGTTGGCGGGCGGCAGCGCGGCGATCGTCGAGCGCCGTCCGTACGACGTGATCGTCAACGCCACGGCCGGCAGCCTCGATGCCGCGCTGCCCGAGTGCGACACGGCCGCGTTCGGCGCGGGCACGCTCGCCTACGACATGATGTACAGCGCCCAGCCGACCGTTTTCATGCGGCACGCGGCCTCGCTCGGCGCGCGTCCTGCCGACGGGCTCGGCATGCTGGTGGAGCAGGCCGCCGAGGCGTTTCATGTGTGGCGCGGCGTGCGGCCCGACGGCGCGCCGGTGCTCGCGGCGTTGCGCGACGCGCTCGTCGCGGCGGCCTGAGCGGCCCGTTTCCGCATCGCCATGGCGATCCCGCTCGGTGCCGGCAAGGCTCGCACGACCGGCCCGGCGCGCCGGCGCGGGCTCGCGCGCTGGGCTGCTTACGTGGCGGCCGTGCTGGCGCTCGCGTGGCTCGTCACCCAGCTTTATTACTTCGCGCAAATCGCCCTGTGGAACGTCGTCGACCCCGGCTCGACCGCGTTCATGCGCGCTGACGCGTGGCGGCTGAAGGCCGAAACGCCGCCGGTGACGATCCAGCACCAGTGGGTGCCCTACGACCAGATCTCGCGCAATCTGAAGCGCGCCGTGATCGCCTCCGAGGATGCCGATTTCGCCAACAACAACGGCTACGAAGTCGATGCGATCCTGCAGGCCTGGGAGCGGAACCGCGCACGCGGGCGGATCGTGGCGGGCGGCTCCACCATCTCGCAGCAGCTCGCGCGCAACCTGTTCCTGTCGAGCCAGAAGAGTTATCTGCGCAAGGGGCAGGAGCTGATCATCACCTGGATGCTCGAAACGCTGCTCGACAAGGAGCGGATCTTCGAGATCTATCTGAATTCGGTGGAGTTCGGGCGCGGCGTGTACGGCGCGGAAGCGGCGGCGCGCTACTACTACAAGGAGCCGGCAAGCCGGCTCACGGCCTGGCAGGCCGCCCGGCTTGCCGTGATGCTGCCCAATCCGAAGTTCTTCGATGCCCATCGCAATTCGCCCTGGCTTGCGCAGCGCACGCGCGTGATCGCGCGGCGGATGGGGGCGGCGGAGTTGCCGGCTTCGCAGTGAGATCGGGCGGCGCGCCGGCCGCTGCCACCGTGTTTCGCTGATTCAACCCCACGCGCCGTTCCGGCCACGATATTCCTCGCTCGATTCCCCGCCTGCATGCCCGGCCTGCTTGCTGCAGGCGCACGTCCGCTCGCCGTTTCTCCCGAGCGCCATTTCTGTCAATATCTCAATATTTGGGCGACGCATTCAAATATTGAAGACGCCGCACCCCGGCCCCTACAATCGGCACCCATCGATATGCACGGCGCGAGACCCCGAAGGGGCCGCAGCCGCAAGCAACCAGGAGACAGACGATGACGCCGATCCAGCAATCCGCCGAGGTGCGCGCACGCTTGCCGCGAGGCGCGGCCCAGCCCGCCGCCTTGTGATCGCCCGTCACGTGACCCGCTCCCTCATGACCAAGACCCCGATTTCCATCGCGCCGGCCAACGGCACCCGTCCGTCCAACGACAGCCATGCGCAAGCCCCGCTCGGCGCGCTGACCGACACCATCGGCGCGACCGGCTCGCCGCTCGACCTCGCCGCGCAACAGGCCGGCACGCAAACCTTGCTGCGCGGCCTCGCGATCATCGAGGCGATCGCCGGCGGCGCCCGCGACATGCGCGCCATCGGCGCCGCGCTCGGCACGACGCGCAGCACCACGCACCGCCTCGTCAGCAGCCTGGTTCAGGCGCGCTACCTGCGCCAGATCCAGGGCGGCTATCTGCTCGGCCCGAAGCTGATCGAACTCGGCACGGTCGCGCTCGAACAGATGCCGCTGACCGCCGTGGCCCGCCCGCATCTCGAAGCGCTGGCCGACGCGACGCTCGACACGATCCACCTCGGCGTGCGCGATGGCGACGACGTGCTCTACATCGACAAGATCCCCGGCACGCGCGGCCTCGAAATGCGCTCGCGGATCGGCCACCGGATGCCGCTGGCCTCGACCGGCATCGGCAAGGCGATGATGCTCGACCTCGTGCCCGACACCTGGGCCGCGCTGTTCGAGGCGTCGCGCCGCTCGCTGGCCGGCGTGAACTTCAAGCCCGACCGCCGCCCCGACGCCACCACCTTCCTCCAGCGCATGGCCCATTACGCGGCCGGCGGTTACACGTTCGACCTGGAGGAGAACGAAGCATCGATCCGCTGCGTGGCCGCGCCGGTGCGCGACGCCTCGGGCGCGATCGTGGCGGCGGTGTCGGTGGCGAGCACGATTCCCTACATGCCGCTCGACCGGATGGACGAACTGATCCCGGTCTTGCAGCGCGAAGCGCGCGCCATCTCGTCGGAGTTGGGCTGGAGCGCACCGCAAACGACCCGCAGGATCAAGCGATGACGATGGACCGTCCGGACCCGAAGCCTGCCTCGCCGGCGCTGATCGCGCTCGACTGGGGCACCACGTCGATGCGCGCGTTCCTGTTCGCGGCCGATGGCTCGGTACTCGAATCGAACGCCCACGCCGCCGGCGTGATGAACCTGCCGCGCGGCGGCGGCGCGGCCGCATTCGACGCGGCGTTCGAAACCGCCTGCGGCGCCTGGCTCGACGCCACGCCCGGCCTGCCGGTGCTGGCGGCCGGCATGGTCGGCAGCGCGCAGGGCTGGCGCGAGGCGCCCTATGTGACGACGCCGGTCGATGCCGATGCATTGGCGGCGGGCCTGATTCGCGTCGAGACGGCGCGCGGCGTATCGGTGGCGATCGTGCCCGGCGTGCTCGAAGCCGGTGCGCTGCCCGATGTGATGCGCGGCGAGGAAACCCAGATCGTCGGCGCGCTGGCGGGCGATCCGGCGCTGGGCGGCGACGGCGCGGGCGCGTTGATCGGCCTGCCCGGCACCCATGCGAAGTGGGCCTGGGTGCGCCAGGGCCGCATCGAGCGGTTCCGCACTTATATGACGGGCGAGCTGTTCGCGACGCTGCGCGATCACACGATCCTCGGCCGCACCATGCGCGCCGGCGCGGCGGCCGATCTCGACGCGTTCCGGCGCGGCGTGGACGTGGCGCGCGACGGCCGCGACGCGGGCCTGCTCGCAACGATTTTCAGCACCCGCACGCTGGGCCTGACCGGCCGGCTCGCGCCCGAATCGCAGGCCGATTATTTGTCGGGACTGCTGATCGGCCATGAAATGAACGCGCTGGTCGCGATGCTGGCGAGCGTCGGCGCGAGCCTGGCCGCGCAGCCGCCGCGCCTGATCGGCGATCCGGCCTTGTGTGCGCGCTATCTGACGGCGCTGCGTGCGTTCGGCTGCGACGGCGCGCGCGTGGTCGAGCGGGCCACCGAGCGCGGTCTCTGGCGCATCGCGACGCAGGCGGGGCTGGTGGCCGCCGCCGCGTGCACGCCGGGTTGAGCGCCATTCACTGTATTCAGGAGATCGAAACGATGTCATCCGAACTGACGCTGCCCGCACCGTACACGCCGCACGCCGGCCTGGTGCGCGCCTTCGAGGCGTGCCCGCTGGTGGCGATCCTGCGCGGCCTGACGCCGGCCGACGCGGTCGCGCACGGCACGGCGCTGGCGGAAGCCGGTTTCCGGCTGATCGAGGTGCCGCTCAATTCGCCCGATCCGTTCGCGAGCATCGCCGCGTTGCGCGCCGCGCTGCCGCCCGAGGTGCTGATCGGCGCAGGCACGGTGCTGCGCCCCGAATATGTCGACGAAGTGGCACGCGCGGGCGGCGAGCTGATCGTGATGCCGCACGCCGACGCCGCCGTGATCGGCCGCGCCAAGACGCTCGGCCTGGCCAGTGCGCCCGGCGTGGCGACGCCGAGCGAGGCGTTCGCCGCGCTGCGCGCCGGCGCCGATGTGCTGAAGATGTTCCCGGCCGAGCAGCTCGGCCCGATCGCCGTGAAGGCCTGGCGCGCCGTGATCGACAAGCGCGTGCCGCTGGTGCCGGTCGGCGGCGTGACGCCGGACAACATGGGGCCGTACCTGGCGGCGGGCGCGAACGGCTTCGGCCTCGGCTCGGCGCTGTTCAAGCCGGGCCAGACCGCCGCCACCACCGCGCTGCACGCGCAGGCCTACGTGAAGGGCCTCGCGATCGCGCGCAGCGGAGCCGCGAGATGAACCGGCTGGCCGGCAAGACGGCGCTGGTGACGGGCGCGGGCCGTGGCATCGGCGCGGCGATCGCGCTGGCGTTCGCCCGCGAGGGCGCGGCCGTGACGATCGCCGAGCTGGACGAAGCCGCGGGCCGCGAGGCCGCCGCCGCGATCGCGCGCGAGGTGCCGCAGGCGCGCGTGCAGGCGGTGCGCACCGACGTGACCGACGCGGCGTCGGTGGCCGATGCGGTGGGCGCCGCCGAGCGTGAATTCGGCGCGCTCGACGTGCTGGTCAACAACGCGGGCGTCAACGTGTTCTGCGATCCGCTGACGATGTGCGACGAGGATTGGCGGCGCTGCTTCGCGGTCGATCTCGATGGGGTCTGGAACGGCTGCCGGGCGGTGCTGGCCGGGATGATCGAGCGTGGCCGGGGCAGCATCGTCAACGTGGCCTCGACGCACGCGTTCCAGATCATCCCGGGCTGCTTTCCGTACCCGGTCGCCAAGCACGGCGTGCTGGGCCTGACGCGCGCGCTCGGCATCGAATACGCGCCGCGCAACGTGCGCGTCAACGCGATCGCGCCCGGTTATGTCGAAACGCAACTGACGCACGACTGGTGGAACGCGCAGCCGGACCCGGTCAAGGCGCAGGCGGAAACGCTGGCTTTGCAGCCGATGAAACGAATCGGCCGCCCCGACGAGGTGGCGATGACGGCGGTGTTCCTCGCCTCCGACGAGGCGCCGTTCATCAACGCCACCTGCATCACGATCGACGGCGGACGCACCGCGCTGTACCACGATTGAGGCCGGCGGCCCCGCGCGACGGGGCGGCAGGCGAGCCGGAAAGGCAGGATACCGAAAGACCGCAGCACGCGAAGGCCGCGCGTGTGCCGCGTCAAAAAATCAGGCGGCCGGAACCGATGTGGCATCAACAGGAGACGAAACACATGAAACGCAGAACCTTTGTCACGCTGGCCGCCGCTGCGGCCGTGCTGGCCGGCGGCGCCCCGTTCGCGCAGGCCGCGGACCCGGTGAAGATCGGCTTCCTCGTCAAGCAACCCGAGGAACCGTGGTTCCAGGACGAGTGGAAGTTCGCCGAAATGGCCGCGAAGGAGAAGGGCTTTACGCTGGTGAAGATCGGCGCGCCGTCGGGCGAGAAGGTCATGAGCGCGATCGACAACCTCTCGGCGCAGCAGGCGCAGGGCTTCATCATCTGCACGCCCGACGTCAAGCTCGGGCCGGGCATCGTCGCCAAGGCCAAGTCGCACAAGCTGAAGATGATGACGGTGGACGACCGCCTGGTGGACGGCAGCGGCAAGCCGATCGAATCGGTGCCGCACATGGGCATCTCGGCGTTCAACATCGGCAAGCAGGTCGGCGACGGCATCGCCGCCGAGATCAAGAAGCGCGGCTGGAACATGAACGAAGTCGGCGCGATCGACATCACCTACGAACAGCTCCCGACGGCGCACGACCGCACCGGCGGCGCGACCGAAGCGCTGGTTGCGGCGGGCTTCCCGAAGGCGAACATCATCGCCGCGCCGCAAGCCAAGACCGATACCGAGAACGCGTTCAACGCGGCCAACATCGCGCTGACCAAGAACCCGAAGTTCAAGCACTGGGTGGCGTACGGCCTCAACGACGAGGCGGTGCTCGGCGCGGTGCGCGCGGCCGAAGGGCGCGGCTTCAAGGCCGACAACATGATCGGCATCGGCATCGGCGGTTCGGATTCGGCACTCAGCGAGTTCAAGAAGCCGCAGCCGACGGGCTTCTACGGCACCGTCATCATCAGCCCGAAGCGTCATGGCGAGGAAACCACCGAGCTGATGTACGACTGGATCACGCAGAACAAGATGCCGCCGCTGCTGACGCTGACGACCGGCATGCTCGCGACGCGTGA
>NZ_BAAILN010000124.1:40666-45239 GCF_054589155.1 Burkholderia sp. 3C | reverse complement strand
CCGGTCTGGCCGGCGCGCCTCGCCAAGCAGGAACGGGCGCCGCGCGAGGCGGCGGCCCGGTAACGACGAGTGGAGGCCAAGTGGCTGCGGTTCTGCGTTTCGACAATATCGGCAAGGTCTTCCCCGGCGTGCGGGCGCTCGACGGCATCTCGTTCGACGTGCACGCCGGGCAGGTCCACGGCCTCATGGGCGAGAACGGCGCGGGCAAGTCGACGCTGCTGAAGATCCTCGGCGGCGAGTATCAGCCCGATTCCGGCAGCGTGCTCGTCGACGACGAGCCGGTGAAATTCACGAGCGCGGCGGCGTCGATCGCGGCCGGCGTGGCGGTGATCCACCAGGAGCTGCAATACGTGCCCGACCTGACGGTGGCCGAGAACCTGATGCTCGGCCGGCTGCCGAACTCGCTCGGTTTCGTGCGCAAGCGCGACGCACGGCGCCATGTGCGCGAGCGGCTGGAGGCGATGGGCGTCGATCTCGACCCGGGCGCCAAGCTGCGCCGGCTGTCGATCGCGCAGCGCCAGATGGTGGAAATCTGCAAGGCGCTGATGCGCAACGCGCGCGTGATCGCGCTCGACGAACCGACCAGCTCGCTGTCGCACCGCGAGACCGAGGTGCTGTTCAAGCTGGTGGACGACCTGCGCGCCGACGGCCGCGCGCTGATCTACATCTCGCACCGCATGGACGAGATCTACCGGTTGTGCGACGCGTGCACGATCTTCCGCGACGGGCGGCGGATCGCCTCGCACCCGGTGCTGGCCGAGGTGACGCGCGACCAGATGGTCAGCCAGATGGTCGGCCGCGAAATCAACGACATCTATCACTACCGCCCGCGCCAACTCGGCGCGGTGCGGCTCGAAGCCGACCAGGTGGCGGGCGACGCGCTGAAGGCGCCGGCCAGCTTCTCGGTGCGGGCCGGCGAGATCGTCGGCTTCTTCGGCCTGGTGGGCGCGGGCCGCAGCGAGCTGATGCGGGTGATTTACGGCGCGGACCGCAAACGCGGCGGCGCGCTGACGCTCGACGGCAAGCGCATCGAGATTCGCCGCACCGGCGACGCGATCCGTCACGGCATCGTGCTGTGCCCGGAAGATCGCAAGGAAGAGGGGATCGTCGCGATGGCGACGGTCGCCGAGAACATCAACATCAGTTGCCGCCGCCATTCGCTGCGCGCGGGGATGTTCCTGAACGGCCGCAAGGAAGCCGAAACGGCCGATCGTTTCATCAAGCTGCTGAAGATCAAGACGCCGAGCCGCCGCCAGAAGATCCGGTTCCTGTCGGGCGGCAACCAGCAGAAGGCGATTCTGTCGCGCTGGCTCGCCGAGCCGGACCTGAAGGTCGTGATTCTCGACGAGCCGACACGCGGCATCGACGTCGGCGCGAAGAACGAGATCTACCAGGTGATCTACGAACTGGCCGAGCGCGGCTGCGCGATCGTGATGGTGTCGTCGGAATTGCCCGAGGTGCTGGGCGTGTCCGACCGCATCGTCGTGATGCGCGAGGGCCGGATCGCCGGCGAGCTGGCGCGCGCCGACGCGAACGAACAGGCGGTGCTCAGTCTGGCGCTGCCGCAGGGTCCGAGCGAGCAGGCCGCCTGACGGCGTGCGCGAGCGGACAGACGAACATGGAGACCGCGCGGCACACTCTTCGCCGCGCATCGTAGGGAGCAACACGATGGAAGCCAGAGAAAATATCGCGCAGGCCGCCGCCAAAAAAGCGGCCGAAGCCTTGATTCCGCAGAGCAACGACAAGCAGAAGTGGTGGCAGCAGGTCACCGACTACAGCCTGATCGTGATCTTCGCGGTGATGTTCATCACCATGTCGGTGACGGTCGATCACTTCTTCTCGATCGACAACATGCTGGGCCTCGCGCTGTCGATCTCGCAGATCGGCATGGTGGCCTGCACCATGATGTTCTGTCTCGCCTCGCGCGACTTCGACCTGTCGATCGGCTCGACCGTCGCGTTCTCGGGCGTGCTCTGCGCGATGGTGCTGAACGCCACCGACAACACCTTCATCGCGATCGTCGCGGCGGTGGTGGCCGGCGCGGCGATCGGCTTCGTCAACGGCGCGGTGATCGCCTACCTGCGCATCAACGCGCTGATCACCACGCTGGCCACCATGGAAATCGTGCGCGGTCTGGGCTTCATCGTCTCGCATGGGCAGGCGGTGGGCGTGTCCTCGGACACCTTCATCGCGCTCGGCGGCCTGGCCATGTTCGGCGTGTCGCTGCCGATCTGGGTCACGCTGCTGTGCTTCATCGTGTTCGGCGTGATGCTGAACCAGACGGTGTACGGCCGCAACACGCTGGCGATCGGCGGCAACCCGGAGGCGTCGCGCCTGGCCGGCATCAACGTCGAGCGCACGCGCGTGTGGATCTTCCTGATCCAGGGCGCGGTGACCGCGCTGGCCGGCGTGATCCTCGCCTCGCGCATCACCTCGGGCCAGCCGAACGCGGCCGAAGGCTTCGAGCTGAACGTGATCTCGGCCTGCGTGCTGGGCGGCGTGTCGCTGCTCGGCGGGCGGGCCACGATCTCGGGCGTGGTGATCGGCGTGCTGATCATGGGCACGGTCGAGAACGTCATGAACCTGCTCAATATCGACGCGTTCTACCAGTACCTCGTGCGCGGCGCGATCCTGCTCGCCGCCGTGCTGCTCGACCAGTTGAAGAACCGCGGCACGCGCGACTGACGCGGCTTCAAGGATCAAGGACCACGCACCATGCAAACGAATCAGCCGATCGCCGCCGACGACGCACACGGCGCGCGCTTTCCGAGCCTGACCGACCGGGCGGTGTTGATCACGGGCGGCGCCACCGGCATCGGCGCCGCGTTCGTCGAGCACTTCGCGGCGCAGGGCGCGCGCGTCGGCTTCCTCGATCTCGACGCGCAGGCCGGCGTTGCGCTGGCCGAGCGGCTGTCCGACGCGCGCCATGCGCCGGCGTTCGTCGCGGCCGACCTGACCGACATCGATGCGCTGCGCCGCGCCATCGCCGAGCTGCGCACGCGCACCGGCCCGTTCGGTGTGCTGATCAACAACGCCGCCAACGACCGCCGCCACAGCATCGAGGAGGTCACGCCCGAATCGTTCGACGCGGCCATCGCCGTGAACCTGCGTCACCAGTTTTTCGCCGCGCAGGCGGTGATCGACGACATGAAATCGCTCGGCGGCGGCGCGATCGTCAACCTCGGTTCGATCGGCTGGATGCTGAAGAACGGCGGCTACCCGATCTACGCCACCTCGAAGGCCGCGATCCAGGGGCTCACGCGCACGCTGGCGCGCGACCTCGGCCCGTTCCGGATTCGCGTCAATGCGCTGGTGCCGGGATGGGTGATGACCGACAAGCAGCGCGCGTTGTGGCTCGACGACGCCGGGCGTGCTGCCATCAAGGCCGGGCAGTGCATCGGCGACGAGCTGCTGCCCGACGACCTGGCCCGCGCCGCGCTGTTCCTCGCGGCCGACGACAGCCGCATGATGACCGCCCAGGACGTCGTGATCGACGGCGGCTGGGCCTGACCCGGATTCGCGTGCCGCCCGCGCGGCGCTGACAGGAGACGAGCATGACGACATCGACCATGGGCAGTGCTTCTTCCTCGCCGGTGGGTTCGCCGGCTGCGGCCCGCGCGCGCCGCGCCCGGCTGGCGGCCGCCGCGCAGCCGGTCAGCCCCGGCCCGCAAACGGCCAGCGTTGCGCAGGGCGTGCTGTCGGCGGCCGACGCGGCGGTCACGCTCGCCACCGCCGAATTGCGGCTCGATGTGGTGCCGCACCTGGGCGGCGGCATCGCGCGCTTCGACTGGCGCGGCGACGGCGCGTCCACGCCGATCTTCCGCGGCTGCGAGCACGTCGAGGCGGCCACCGATCCGAACGCGCTCGGCTGCTATCCGCTGCTGCCGTATTCGAACCGGATCGGCGGCGGGCGCTTCGAGTGCGACGGACGCCGCGTCGAGGTGCCGCGCAACCGCGCCAGCGAACCGCTGCCGATTCACGGCGACGGCTGGCTGTCGCGCTGGCGCATCGACGAGGCGTCGGCCACCGAGCTGCATCTGTCGCTGGACCGTTGCGGTAGCGCGCCGTACGCCTATCGCGCGACGCAATCGTTCGTGCTCGACGGCCCCACGCTGTCGATCGCGCTGTCGATCGAGAACGCCGGCCGCGAGCCGCTGCCGTTCGGGCTCGGCGTGCATCCGTTCATCGTGCGCGACGACGCCACCGAGCTGGCCGCCTCGGCGGGCGGCCTGTGGCTGTCCGGCCCCGACTGGCTGCCGCGCCGGCATGTCGGCGTGCCGCCCGCCTGGCAGTTCGGCATCGCCTATCCGCTGCCGTCCACGCTCGTCAATCACGCGTTCACCGGCTGGGGCGGGCGCGCGACCGTGGCCTGGCCGTCGCGCGGACTCAGCATGGCGATCGAATCGGACGCCGATTGCTACGTGCTCTACACGCCGCCCGGCGAGCGCTTCTTCTGCTTCGAGCCGGTCGATCACCCGATCAACGCCGTGAACCTGCCCGGCGGCGCCGAGGCGCACGGCATGACGTTGCTCGCGCCGGGCGAACGGCTCGCGCGGCGCTTCCGCTTCACGGT
>NZ_BAAILN010000124.1:39610-40575 GCF_054589155.1 Burkholderia sp. 3C | reverse complement strand
GTCGACCCGCGCGCGGGCGCGGCGGCGCGCCGCGCCAGGGCGGCCGGCCGCTGACGCGGGTTCGGGCCGGGGCTCGGCCCGATTGCGGCGAGCGGCCGCGGCGCAGCGGGTAAAATACGCGGCATTTCTCACCCGATCCGCCGCGAACATGTCCGCTCCGCTGACCTTCATCGATACGCTGCGCGCCGCCTGGCAGCGCACGAACTCCCTGCTCTGCGTCGGTCTCGACCCCGAACCGACGCGTTTCCCCGCCCATCTGGCGAACCGCCCCGAAGCGATCTTCGATTTCTGCCGCGAGATCGTCGACGCGACCGCGCCCTACGCGAGCGCGTTCAAGCCGCAGATCGCCTACTTCGCCGCGCACCGCGCCGAAGATCAACTCGAACGGCTGATCGCGCACATCCACCTGCAGCACCCGGGCCTCCCGGTGGTGCTCGACGCCAAGCGCGGCGACATCGGCAGCACCGCCGAGCAATACGCGCGCGAGGCGTTCGAGCGCTATCGCGCCGACGCCGTGACGGTGAATCCGTACATGGGCTACGACTCGATCGAGCCGTATCTGGCCTACGAGGACAAGGGCGTGGTGGTGCTGTGCCGCACCTCGAACCCGGGCGGCTCGGACTTGCAGTTCCTCGAAACCGGCGGCCGTCCGCTCTATCAGGTGGTGGCCGAGCTGGCCGCCACCAAATGGAACGCGAAAACGGGCCAGCTCGCGCTGGTGGTGGGCGCGACGTTCCCGAAGGAGATCGAGATCGTGCGCGGCCTCGTCGGCGACATGCCGCTGCTGATCCCCGGCGTGGGCGCGCAGGGCGGCGACGTGCAGGCGACGGTGTCGGCCGGCCGCACGGCCGATGGCGGCGGCATGATGATCAACTCGTCGCGCGCGATCCTCTACGCGAGCAACGGCGAGGACTTCACCGAAGCCGCCGCGCGCGCCGCGCAGGCCACGCGCGACGCGATCAACG
>NZ_BAAILN010000124.1:22751-39475 GCF_054589155.1 Burkholderia sp. 3C | reverse complement strand
CGAAGCGATAAAAAAAGCGCCCGAGGCAGCGATGCCCGGGCGCTTTTTTCTTAAGATCGGCGACGGATCAGCGCTCGCGTTCGTCGAGCAGCTCGAGCAGCCCGCGCAGCGCGTGCACGGCGGCCTGCACGCGGATCTGTTCGCGATCGCCGCGAAACACGCGCGTCTCGACCTCGGTGTGCAGCCGGTTGCTCCAGCCGAACGAGACGGTGCCCACCGGCTTGTGCTCGGAGCCGCCGCCGGGGCCGGCGATGCCAGTGACCGACAGCGCCACCTGCGCGCGGCTGTTGCGCAGCGCGCCCTCGGCCATCGCGCGCGCCACCGGTTCGCTGACCGCGCCGTGCTTCTCGATCAGCTCCGGCGGCACGCCGATCATCTCGCTCTTGGCCTGGTTCGAATACGTGACGAAGCCGCGCTCGAACCAGCCGCTGCTGCCGGAAATATCGGTGACGGCGGTGGCGATCATGCCGCCGGTGCAGGATTCGGCGGTCGCGAGCATCAGGTGCTCGTCGCGCAGCTTGTTGCCGGCGCGGATCGCGAGCTGGTGGACGACGGAATCGGTCGGCATGCGTGCGGTATCAGCGAGAAGTGGAAAACAGGGCCTGCCCCATCGCGATCACGAACAGCGTCACGAAGGCGGCCGGCAGATCGTCGGCCATGATGCCAAAACCACCTTTCAAACGGCGGTCGAAATGGCGGACCGGCGGCGGTTTGACGCTGTCGACGAGACGAAACAGCACGAACGCGCCGAGTTGCTGGGCGAAGCCGGCCACGATCAGCGCGGCCCAGCCGGCGTCGCCCAGGTACGGCGCCAGCGCGACGAAGCTGATCCAGCCGAACAGCGAGCCGATCAGGCCCGGCGCGAGCGGGGCGAGGCCGCTGCCGAAGCCGAGCGACAGCAGATGCAGCGGGTGCGAGCGCATGAACGGCGCGCTCGCGCGGCGCGGTTGCGGGCGGGTGTCGTCGTGAATCTCGTGGATGTCGTGGAATGCGGCGGAGCCCGCGCCGGGTTCGATGCGTTCGGTGCGCGCGGCGGCTGCGGGCGCCGGCTCGGGTTCGCGCTCCCGGGCGGCCGGAATCAGGGGCAGGGCGTCGGGGCGGCTGTCGTCGGGCCGCCGCGCCGGATCATTGATCGTCATGGAAGTGATCGAAACCGTGCAGGGTCAGCGAAAGCGGCGCGCCCTGGCCGTCGCGCCAGCGGATCGCGGGCGTTTCTCCGGCGGTGAGCGCGCGGATCTCGCCGATCCGCGTGACCGGCACGCCGGCTGTTTCGCCGGCCGCCAGCACGGCCTTGCGTGCCGTGACGGGGGCCGTGAAGCAGAGTTCGTAATCGTCGCCGCCGGCCAGCGTGCAGGTGCGCTGCACGGCGCTCGGCAGCGTGGCGAGCGCGGCCGAGCGCGGCACCGCGTCCGCGTCGATCTCGGCGGCCACCTGCGAGCGTTCGAGGATGTGGCGCAGATCGCCGGCCAGGCCGTCGGACACGTCGAGCGCCGCATGCGCGATGCCGGCCAGCGCCAGCCCGAGCGCGACGCGCGGCTCCGGCCATTCGAGCGCGCGGCGGAACGTGGCGATTTCCGCGTCGCCTGCCGGCCATTCGCCGCGTACGACGCCGAGCCCGGCGCGTGCGTCGCCGAGCGTGCCCGATACCCACACGTCGTCGCCGTCGCGCGCCGCGTCGCGGCGCAGCACGCGGTCGGGCGCGACGTCGCCGAACACCGTCACGCACAGGTTCAGCGGGCCGCTCGTGGTGTCGCCGCCCACCAGCTCGCAGCCGTGGCGATCGGCGATCTCGAACAGGCCGTCCGAGAACGCGTCGAGCCAGTCGGCGTCGGCGCGCGGCAGCGCGAACGCCAGCGTGAACGCACGCGGCTGCGCGCCCATCGCGGCGAGATCCGAGAGATTGACGGCCAGGGTTTTGTGGCCGAGTGCGCGCGGCGGCACGTCGGGGAAGAAATGGCGGCCTTCGACCAGCATGTCCGTCGAAATCGCCATCATCGTGTCCGGGTTGGGCGCGAGCAGCGCGCAATCGTCGCCGATGCCGAGCACGGTGTGCGCACCGTGCCGCCGTGCGCGGCTCGTGAAATAGCGATCGATCAACGAGAATTCGGACAGGGCAGAGGCGGCCACGGCAGGCGGTTCCGGCGAGCAGACGAAGGGCGGCCATTGTAAGGCGGCGCGGCCCCGTTACGTGCATTCCGGTCAGGGCTGTTGTAGCCGGCGCGACAAATTGCGGGGCGGGGATTGGCGCTACAATGTGCCTCGAACAGATATTCTAATTCCGCCCTTCTTCCAGCTCCCATGTCCACCAAGCCCTCCTCGAAAGCCGATCTCCGCGCAGCCGCCCTCGATTACCACGAATTTCCGACGCCGGGCAAAATCGCCGTCCAGCCGACCAAGCAGATGATCAATCAGCGCGATCTCGCGCTGGCCTATTCGCCGGGCGTCGCGTTTGCCTGCGAAGAGATCGTCGAGAACCCGCTGAACGCCGCGCGCTTCACGTCGCGCAGCAACCTGGTGGGCGTCGTCACCAACGGCACCGCGGTGCTCGGCCTCGGCAACATCGGCCCGCTCGCCTCGAAGCCCGTGATGGAAGGCAAGGCGGCGCTGTTCAAGAAGTTCGCCGGCATCGACGTGTTCGACATCGAGCTGAACGAATCCGATCCGCACAAGCTGGTCGACGTGATCACCGCGCTCGAACCCACCTTCGGCGGCATCAACCTCGAAGACATCAAGGCGCCGGATTGCTTCATCGTCGAACGCGAATGCCGCAAGCGCATGAAGATCCCGGTGTTCCACGACGACCAGCACGGCACGGCGATCGTGGTGGCGGCCGCCGTCACGAACGGCCTGAAGGTGGTCGGCAAGGACATCAAGAAGATCAAGCTGGTCGCGTCGGGCGCGGGTGCGGCGGCGCTGGCCTGCCTGGACCTGCTGGTCGACATCGGCCTGCCGCTCGAAAACATCATCGTCACCGACCTGGCCGGCGTGGTGTACAAGGGCCGCACCGAGCTGATGGATCCGGACAAGGAGCGCTTCGCGCAGGAAACCGAAGCACGCACGCTGGCCGACGTGATCGCCGGCGCGGACGTGTTCCTCGGCCTGTCGGCCGCCGGCGTGCTGAAGCAGGAGATGGTCAAGGGCATGGCCGATCGCCCGCTGATCCTCGCGCTCGCCAACCCGAACCCGGAAATCATGCCGGAAGCCGCGCATGAAGTGCGTCCGGACGCGATCCTCGCGACGGGCCGCACCGATTACCCGAACCAGGTCAACAACGTTCTCTGCTTCCCGTTCATCTTCCGCGGCGCGCTCGACGTCGGTGCGACCACCATCACGCGCGAGATGGAAATTGCCGCCGTGAACGCGATCGCCGGCCTGGCGCAGCAGGAACAGAGCGACATCGTCGCCACCGCCTACGGCATCGAAGATCTCTCGTTCGGCCCCGAATACCTGATCCCGAAGCCGTTCGACCCGCGTCTGATCGTGACGATCGCGCCGGCCGTGGCCAAGGCAGCCATGGAAGGCGGTGTCGCGACGCGCCCGATCGAGGACATGGACGCCTACGTCCAGCATCTGCAGCAGTTCGTCTACCACAGCGGCAACACCATGAAGCCGGTGTTCCAGCTCGCACGCAGCGCGCCGGAAGACAAGAAGCGCGTGGTGTTCGCCGAGGGCGAGGAAGAGCGCGTGCTGCGCGCCGTGCAGATCCTGGTCGACGAAAAGGTGGCCAAGCCGATCCTGATCGGCCGCCCGCAGGTGATCGAAAGCCGCATCAAGCGCTTTGGCCTACGCATCACGCCGGGCGTCGATTTCACGATCGTCAACACCGAGCACGACGAGCGCTACCGTGATTTCTGGCAAACCTACTACCAGTTGATGGCGCGCAAGGGCATGGGCCATCAGCTTGCCAAGCTCGAAATGCGCCGCCGCACCACGCTGATCGGCGCGATGCTGGTCAAGAAGGGCGAAGCCGACGGCATGATCTGCGGCACGATCAGCACCACGCACCGCCATCTGCACTTCGTCGATCAGGTGATCGGCAAGCGCGAGGGTTGCAGCGTGTACGCGGCAATGAACGGCCTGGTGCTGCCGGGCCGCCAGATCTTCATCGTCGATACGCACGTCAACGTCGATCCGACCCCGGAGCAACTGGCCGAGATCACGATGATGGCCGCCGAGGAAGTGCGTCGGTTCGGCATCGAGCCGAAGGTCGCGCTGCTGTCGCATTCGAACTTCGGCACCAGCAACGCACCCACTGCGATCAAGATGCGCGACACGCTGGCGATCCTGAAGGAACGCGCACCGGGCCTCGAAGTGGACGGCGAAATGCACGGCGACGTGGCGCTCGACGCTGCGCTGCGCAAGGAAATCCTGCCGGATTCGACGCTGGAAGGCGATGCGAACCTGCTGGTGATGCCGAACATCGACGCGGCCAATATCGCCTACAACATGCTGAAGACGGCGGCCGGCAACAATATTGCGATCGGCCCGATCCTGCTCGGCGCGGCCCAGCCGGTGCACGTGCTGACCGAATCGGCCACGGTGCGCCGGATCGTCAACATGGCGGCGC
The DNA here is from genome assembly GCF_054589155.1 of Burkholderia sp. 3C. NCBI lineage: Bacteria > Pseudomonadati > Pseudomonadota > Betaproteobacteria > Burkholderiales > Burkholderiaceae > Burkholderia > Burkholderia sp. 3C. Next base: position 34,908 of record NZ_BAAILN010000124.1, on the reverse strand, counting down.
TGCTGGTGGCGGACGTCAACGCGCGCTAACTCGGCGCCGAGCGCAAGCCGCCTTCGCGGCTGCGCTTGAAAGCACCTCGGGCCGCCATGGCCCGCGAATCGCTCGGCCTTCAAACGCCGGGCGATTTGCTTTCAACGGCCGGGTTCTTCGTCGATCGGTCGCGAATCGGAAACGGAAAAGCGGCGTGCCTCATTGCAAGGCACGCCGTCGGGCATGGCAGAACGCGTTTACCCAAGGTCGAACAACAGCATCGCCGGGCCGCCGGTGGCTGGCGAGGAGGCAAAGACTCGCCAGCCGATGCTGTTGGTAAAATATTATCTCGATCAAGATAAAAAAGTATTGATCTAGATATAATGCTGCGCTAAATGTGTCAAATAGCCGCAAATGGGGCTTTCAATTCCAGGTCGAACATTGATTCCGCCCGCCATTAGCGCTACGCTTACGCCTTTCCTGGTCGTCAACTTGTTGATTTAACAGCGGGAACCCCGGTTCATGGCACGCAAGTGGCTCCGCAACGGCGCGCTCGCGTCCGTTTTCGCGCTTATCGCACTGGGTACTGCCGGCTTGCCGGTGGGCAGTTCGATGCCTTCCGCGATTTCCACCGTCGAAGCACGGGAGATGCCGGATGGCTCGGCGGTCGGCACGGTGCCGGCCTCTGCCTTGCCGCGCGAAGCTGTCGCGACGCTCGGGCTGATTGCGTCGGGCGGCCCTTATCCGTACTCGAAAGATGGCGTCGTGTTCGGCAACTTCGAGCGCATCCTGCCGAAGCAGCGGCGCGGCTATTACCACGAGTACACGGTGCCAACGCCTCGCGCGCGCAATCGCGGCGCGAAGCGCATCGTCTGCGGCGGCCCGCTGCGCCGGATCGACAACTGTTTTTACAGCGACGACCACTACACCAGTTTTAAACGTATTGTTGAATGATCTCGGGATAATCGGCATGAGCGACATTACCTACGCGCACGATACGTCGGCGGCGGCGGAGCTGTTCGCGGCCGGCGACGGCAACCTGTTCCAGCGCGTGATGCAGCTGCACGAGGCCGCGCTGGGCGGCGGAGCGCCGGAATCACAGCCGGTCTGCCCGGAGCTTTCATCGACCGAGGAGCCTATGAGTCTTTTCGCGACCGTGCGACCCAATCTCGTGCAGTCGATTCGCGCATTCCGTGTTCACGATCTCGCCGATGAGGCCGCTCGTCTCGGCGAGCATTTCCTGTTCGCGTATTGCGGCACGGCGCAGTCGAAGCAGGAGGTGCTCGAAACGATCGCGACGTCGTTCCTGTTCCCGAAGCATTTCGGCAAGAACTACGACGCGCTGTACGACTGCCTGACCGATCTGGTGAGCAAGGCCGGCGATCAGCCCGGTTTCGTGATCGTGCTGGAAGCGTTGCCGATTGCCCAGAAGTTCGACAAGGAAGGCCGCGAGACGCTGCTGGACGTGTTCCGCGAGGCCGCCGAGTTTTGGGCCGAGCGTGGCGTGGCGTTCCGCGTGTTTTACTCGTTCGCGTAAGCGGGCGCCGTTATTCCTGTCGTGCCGAATGCACCGGTCATGCCGGTGAGCACCGCGTTGCATGTGCGCGCGCGTGCCTGTCAGCCGAAAGCCCGCCTCGCGCGGGCTTTTTTGCGTCGACGACCGGCGTGCTTCGGCCCGCATTTCGCATGTCGGGCGCGGTGGCCGGCCGCTCGCGCCATCCCACCTTGCCCGAGGGCCTGATTCCGATGATCGCCATCCGAGCCTCGCGCGCCGTTACCGCGCTCCGAACCGTGTGCCGCCTCGCGCCGTGCCTGTTGGCCGGCGCGTTTGCAGTGGCCGCGCACGCCGTATCCACGGTGCCGCCTTCACCGACACAAAGCACCGATCTGCTGCTGGGCTTGTTCGTGAACGGCGATCTGTCCAAGGGCCAGCAATATAACGACGCGATGCGCGGCGTCAGCGGCGGCGCGCAGCAGGTCGATCTCGAAACCTATGCAACGCTGCGCGCCCAGAACCCGCGGCTGCTGGCCGAGCGGATCACCGAGACGATGCCCGAAGCCCGCCGCGAGACGATGGCCGAGCCGCTGCGGCGCCTGTTGAGCGCGGTAACGGACGCGATCGGCCGGTCACGCTGCCGAACCACGAGCGAGACGCGCGAGCTCGATCCCGCGAACGACGAGCAGTGGATCGCGAAGGTCGGCTACACGTGCGAAATCGCCAATCTGGCGCCTGTCATGGAGCGGCTGCGCGTGACGCTGCCGCGCCAGCAGATCACCTCGGAAAAGGCGGCCGAGGCCGCCGCCGTGACCCGGATGTCGCGGCTGGCGGACATGATCCCGTCGGCGCCGATCGAGCTGCCGGTATCGGGCACGCTCGAATTGCAGGGCAGCGACATGACCGGCTGGCGCGCGCCGGCGGCGGGCGACATGATCGACGTGGTGTCGCGCCCGATCCTCGATGCGGTCGGGATTCCGGCCGAGATGAAAGGGCAGTGAGGCGGGCAGTAAAGCCGGCCGAAGCGCCGGCCCGCTTTACCAGCCGCCCCAGCGCGCGGCGAGCGCCGCGAGCATCGCCATGCCGGCCGTCTCGGTGCGCAGCACGCGCGCGCCGAGCACGATCGCCTGGAAACCGGCCTCGCGTGCGGCGTCTTCCTCGGCCGGCGAGAGCCCGCCTTCCGGCCCGATCAGCAGCGTGACGCCGCCGGCCGGCGCCGCGGTAGGCAACGCGTCGAACGCGATGCTCGCGCGCGGCGACAGCATCAACCGCAATGCATCGCCTGGCGCGGGCGGCAGCGCCGCGAGCCAGCCGTTGAAATCGGCGATGTTCGCCACCGTTGGCAGACGGTTGCGGCCGCATTGCTCGCACGATGCGCGCACCACGCCTTGCCAGTGCGACACGCGCTTCTCGGCGCGCTCGCCCGACAGCCGCACCACGCCGCGCGCGGTGGACAGCGGCGCGACCGCCGCCACGCCCAGTTCCACGGCCTTCTCGATCAGCCAATCCATCTTGTCGCCGCCGGCGATGCCTTGCGCGAGCGTGACGCGGTAAGGCGTTTCCACTTCGCGCGCGTCGAACGCGACGGTGCGCACGATGGCGGTGCGCTTGCCGACCTCGATCAGCTCGGCGCGATGCTGGCCGCCGGTGCCGTCGAACAGCGTGAGCGCATCGCCGGCTTCGAGCCGCAGCACCTGCACATGGCGTGCGACCTCGGCCGGCAGCGTGACATGGGTGTCGGCCGCGAGCGGAACATCGACGAAAAAGCGCGGAATCGATGACGTACTGCTGCCGCTCATGACGCGATCCGGCACGCGAGCGCCCAGCGATAGCCGTCGAGATCCTCGACCTGCGCGAAGCGGTCGCCCCAGAACTGGTCGCACGGTTCGGTCAGCGATTTCGCGCCGGCGTCGAGGGCGCGGCGGTGGACGGCATCCACGTCGTCCACGTACAGATAGAATGATTGCGGCGCCATGGCGTCCGCGCTGCGTGGCGTGCGCGCGGTCGAGCCGAATGCGCCCTCGGGCGCGAACATCACGATCAGCTGGCCGTGGTAGCTCATCTCGACGTGCATGATCGCGCCGTCTTCGTCGATCAATTCACGCTTTTCGAACCCGAATGCGTTGGCATAAAACGCGATCGATGCCTGGGCGCTGCGAACGGTCAGATAGGGCGTCAACCACGGCACGTTGGCCGGACGTGGGTCGGTCATCGAACAAGCTCCTGCGGGATGGGGGACGATAGCGCCAATTCAGCGCCGTAGGCCGAGTGTATCGCGCAGCGTGTGGCGCAGGGTGAACAGCGCGGGATGCAGTTCGGCATCGTAGAAGCGCAGGCCGCTCACGCCGCGCTCGGCCAGCCGCTCGTCGATGTCGTGGGCGAACAGCGCGCCCGCGTCGAGCGTGTCGCTGGCCACCGCCATCAACCATTCGCCGCCGTACAGCGGCACCGGCGCGGCCAGCGGCGCGACCACCGTGAAGCTGGCGCGCAGCTCGGCCACCAGCGCGGCGATCCGTTCGATGTGGAAACCCGGCGCGCCGAGGTGCATCGACAGCGCCGCGCACGGTGTCAGCAGGCGCTTGAGCCGGGCGAGGAAGGCGCGCGTGTAGAGGCCGGCGGCCGGCGAATCGGGCGGCGTCAGGTCGAATACGACGAGGTCGAAATGCCCGGGCGCGTGCTCGACGTAGTGCGCGGCATCGCCGATCACGAGTTCGACGCGCGGGTCGTCGAACGCGCCGCCGTGGACTTCGCCGAGATGGCGGCGCGCCATGGCGACCACCGCCGCGTCGAGTTCGGCGATCACGATCCGCTCGATCGACGGGTGCTTGAGCAACTGGCGCGCGGCGCCGCCGTCGCCGCCACCGAGCACCAGCGCGCGACGCGGCCGCGGATGGGCCAGCGCGGCCGGGTGGGTCATGCACTCGTGATAGACGAATTCGTCGCCGGTCGAGGTCATCGGCTGGCCGTCGAGCGTGAACAGCCGGCCGAGCTGCGGCGTGTCCCAGACCTCGATGTGCTGATACGGCGAGGCGAGCGATTCGAGCCGGCGCGCGTTCGGGAAGCCGTAGGTCGCGTCGGGGGACGGGTGGAAGAACAGCGTGGTGCTCACGGGCGGCGGCAGGGGCGGGGGATGCGGTGAATTATAGGAGGCGGCCGGCGCGCGGGGCGGCAAATCGGAACGTGGAGCGCGGCGATGGCGCGATACCGCACTGCCTGAGGTGCCGCGCTGGTGGACGATCCCGTGGCGCGGCCGGCTCGTCGGTCGCCGATATGGTGCCGGGATGCGATCGAAACAGGGCCGAAACATCGTCAAAACAGGGCCAAAGCGATATCGATATGACCCCGAGCCACCGCCAAGTCGGCCCCGGTTCGGCCCCGAACCCGGCGCACCGGGCATGCCGCCGCCCACTGCGCCCCGGACTCCGTTTTCACCGGGGCGCGAACCGGGTCATCTGTTAAAATGACCGGCTTTGCAGCCTCCCGTCTGATTGCTCGTCCGCTTCGCGTCCTGATGGCGCCGCATCGCGCGCCGGGGTCGGCTGGCCCGCGAGCTTCCGGACATGCCGTGCCCTGTTTTTCTCGACTCGTTCTCCGGACTCGACATGACGACCTCGTCTCCCGCCAATACCTCCCTGATGGCCAACGCGATCCGTGCGCTCGCGATGGACGCCGTGCAGCAAGCCAATTCCGGCCACCCCGGCATGCCGATGGGCATGGCTGAAATCGGCGTCGCGCTGTGGTCGCGCCACCTGCGCCACAACCCGGTGAATCCGCATTGGGCCGATCGCGACCGCTTCGTGCTGTCGAACGGCCATGGCTCGATGCTGCTGTACTCGCTGCTGCATCTGACCGGCTACGACCTGCCGATCGAAGAACTGAAGAACTTTCGCCAACTGCATTCCAAGACGCCGGGCCACCCGGAATACGGCATCACGGCCGGCGTCGAAACGACCACCGGCCCGCTCGGCCAGGGTCTGGCGAACGCGGTCGGCATGGCGCTCGGCGAAGCGCTGCTCGCGGCCGAGTTCAACAAGGCCGACGCGAAGATCGTCGATCACCACACCTACGTGTTCCTCGGCGACGGCTGCCTGATGGAAGGCATCTCGCACGAGGCCTGCTCGCTGGCCGGCACGCTGAAGCTGAACAAGCTGATCGCGCTGTACGACGACAACGGCATCTCGATCGACGGCGACGTCGTGAACTGGTTCCACGACAACACCCCGAAGCGCTTCGAAGCCTACGGCTGGAACGTGATCCCGAGCGTGGACGGCCATGACGTCGATGCGGTCGACGCCGCCATCGCCCAGGCCAAGCAATCGGACAAGCCCACGCTGATCTGCTGCAAGACGGTGATCGGCAAGGGCGCGGCCACCAAGGCCGGCGGCCACGACGTGCACGGCGCGGCGCTCGGTGCCGAGGAAATCGCCAAGACGCGCGCGGCGCTGGGCTGGAGCTGGGAGCCGTTCGTGATTCCGCAGGAAGTCTATGCGGCATGGGATGGCAAGCCAGCCGGCGCGAAGTTCGAAAGCGAATGGCAAGGCGCGTTCGACGCCTACCGCGCGAAGTACCCGGCCGAAGCCGCCGAATTCGAGCGCCGCTCGGCCAACAAGCTGCCGGCCGACTGGGCCGAGAAGGCCGCCGCGATCGTCGCCGCCGCCAACGAGCGCGCCGAAACGGTCGCCACCCGCAAGGCATCGCAGCAAACCATCGAAGGCCTGGCCGCGGCGTTGCCCGAACTGCTCGGCGGTTCGGCCGACCTGACCGGCTCGAACCTGACCAACTGGAAGGCCTCGAAGCCGGTGCGCGCCGGCGAGCACGGCATCCAGTGGGGCAACCACATCAACTACGGCGTGCGCGAATTCGGCATGAGCGCCGCGATCAACGGCCTGGTCGTGCACGGTGGCTACAAGCCGTTCGGCGGCACGTTCCTGACCTTCTCCGACTACAGCCGCAACGCGCTGCGCGTTGCCGCGCTGATGAAGGCGCCGTCGATCTTCGTGTTCACGCACGATTCGATCGGCCTCGGCGAAGACGGCCCGACCCACCAGTCGATCGAGCACGTCTCCAGCCTGCGCCTGATCCCGCATCTGGACGTCTGGCGTCCGGCCGACACGGTCGAAACGGCCGTGGCCTGGACCGAATCGATCGCTGCGCAACGTCCGTCGTGCCTGATCTTCAGCCGTCAGAACCTGCAATTCAACACCCGCAGCGAAGCGCAGATCGCCAACGTCGCCAAGGGCGGCTACGTGCTGCGCGACTGGCAGGAAGACATCGTCGCCCGCAAGATCATCCTGATCGCCACGGGTTCCGAGGTCGAGCTGGCCATGAAGGCGATCGAGCCGCTGGCGCAGCAAGGCATCGCGGCGCGTGTCGTGTCGATGCCGGCCACCACCGTGTTCGACCGCCAGGACGCCGAGTACCGCGAGCGCGTGCTGCCGGCCGGCGTGCGCCGCGTGGCGATCGAAGCGGGCGTGACCGATTTCTGGCACAAGTACGTCGGGCTCGAGGGCGGCGTGGTCGGCATCGATTCGTTCGGCGAATCGGCCCCGGCCGGCGTGCTGTTCAAGTACTTCGGCTTCACCGTCGAGAACATCGTCGAGACGGCCAAGCGCGTGCTTGCCTGAGCATCGAATATTCAGGCGTCGGCCGGGTTTCCCCAAGCCAGGCCGGCGCCGTCGTGAAGCTGCACGTATCGAATTTTTTCAGCCATCAGGAGATAGACCATGACGATTCGCGTCGCAATCAACGGCTACGGCCGTATCGGCCGCAACACGCTGCGCGCTTTCTATGAAAACGGCAAGAAGCACGACATCGAGATCGTGGCGATCAACGACCTCGGCGATGCCAAGACCAACGCCCACCTGACGCAGTACGACACGGCACACGGCCGCTTTCCGGGCGAAGTGTCGGTGGACGGCGATTACCTGATCGTCAACGGCGACCGCATCCGCGTGCTGGCCAACCGCAACCCGGCCGAATTGCCGTGGGGCGAGCTGGGCGTCGACATCGTGTTCGAGTGCACCGGCTTTTTCACCACCAAGGAAAAGGCCAGTGCCCACCTGAAGGGTGGCGCGAAGAAGGTCATCATCTCGGCGCCGGGCGGCAAGGACGTCGACGCGACGATCGTCTACGGCGTGAACCACAACGTGCTGAAGGCCGAGCACACCGTGATCTCGAACGCATCGTGCACGACCAACTGCCTGGCCCCGCTGGTCAAGCCGCTGAACGACAAGATCGGCCTCGAAAACGGCCTGATGACGACGATCCACGCCTACACGAACGACCAGGTGCTGACCGACGTCTATCACGAAGATCTGCGCCGCGCGCGTTCGGCCACCCACAGCCAGATCCCGACCAAGACGGGCGCTGCCTCGGCGGTCGGCCTGGTGCTGCCGGAACTGAACGGCAAGCTCGACGGCTATGCCATCCGCGTCCCGACCATCAACGTGTCGATCGTCGACCTGTCGTTCATCGCCAAGCGCGACACGACGGTCGAGGAAGTCAACGCGATCATGAAGGAAGCCTCGGAAGGCGCGCTGAAGGGCGTGCTGGCCTATAACGATGCACCGCTCGTGTCGGTCGACTTCAACCACAACCCGGCTTCGTCGTCGTTCGATTCGACGCTGACGAAGGTGTCGGGCCGTCTCGTGAAGGTGTCGAGCTGGTACGACAACGAGTGGGGCTTCTCGAACCGCATGCTGGACACGGCCGTGGCATTCGCCAACGCCAAGTAAGCCGGCTTCGTTCGCCGGCCCCGGTGGTTCGGGCTGGCGGCAGGACATCGAAACCCGCCGTCGCGCCTCGTGCGCGGCGGCGGGTTTTGTTTTGGAGCGGGGGAAAGGGCGGGTGGCGGCCTCAGCCGCGCGGCGTCGGGAAGAACACGCCGGCGCGTTGCGCGGCGCTTTCGATGTGCGTTTCGATCGCGCGGCCCGCAGCGGCGGAATCGCGGGCAATCAGCGCGTCGAGGATCGCGCGGTGCTCGTGCCAGGTCGACAGCATCAGCTCGCGCCGGTAGAACGGCATGCGCTGGCTTTCCTTCATGATGTCGGCGCTGTTGCGCAGCACCGATTCGATCGCGGCATTGCCGGCCAGCCCGAGGATCCGCATGTGGAACTCGAAATCGAGTTGCGCCGCGTCGTCGAGCGTGTTTTCGGTCAGCGCCACATGCAGCGCGGCGAGGTTTTCCTCGAACCAGGCGAGGTCGGCATCGCTCACCGCCAGCGCGGCCATGCGCGCCGCGAAGCCTTCCAGCGCGTAGCGCATCTGATAGGTATCGGGCGGCGACGATTGCGCCGCGAAGCGCCACGGATGGCCGGCGGCGGCCTGCGCGCGTTCGACGTAGACACCCTTGCCGGGCCGGATCGTCAGCATGCCGAGCGCTTCGAGCGTGGACAGCGCTTCGCGCAGCGAGGCGCGGCTGATCTCCAGTTCCTCGGAAAGCTGGCGCTGCGCCGGCAGCAGGCTGCCGACGGGGTAGGCGCCGGTTTCGATGCGGGCCTGGATCGTCGCCACGGCGGCGTCGGTAACGGTATGGGGAACGTTCTTCATGACTACACGGGGGCCGGTCAGACCGGCATTGTAATCCGGCCGGACAGCGCGCGCCGTGCCGTTCGACCGGGTGTCGACGATCGGGTAATCCCTGTTTTTGACACGGTTGACGCCGCCATATCGGCTTCCTACACTCCGTCATAACTTAACTGGTATGACCAGTATGAACAGTTGGTCCACAACAACCGTGGTGACGGGAGGTGCGATGTCGAGATTCCTGAATTCCCTGTTCGGACGCGTGGTGATCGCGCTCGTGATCGGCGTCGTGCTCGGTGCGGCGTTTCCGCATCTGGCGCAATCGCTGCGGCCGCTCGGCGACGGCTTCCTCAAGCTGATCAAGATGGTGATCGGGCCGATCGTGTTCTGCGTGGTGGTCGGCGGCATCGCCAACGCGGGTGACCTGAAGAAGGTCGGGCGGGTGGGCGTGAAGGCGATCGTCTACTTCGAGCTGATGACCACGCTGGCGCTCGGCATCGGGCTGGTGCTGGCCGTGGTGACGCGCCCCGGCGCGGGCATGAACGTGGATCTGCACTCGCTCGATCCGGCCTCGCTGGCCGAATACGCGAAGAACGCGCAGAGCCTCAAGGACACCGCCGGCTACCTGATGAAGATCATCCCCGACACGGCGTTCGACGCGTTCGCGAAGGGCGACATCCTGCAGATCCTGGTGTTCGCGGTGCTGTTCGGCTCGGCGCTGTCGCTGCTCGGCGAGCGTGCCAGCCGCCTGAACGGCCTGATCGACGAGTTCTCGCAGGTGTGCTTTCGCGTGATGGGTTTCATCATCAAGCTCGCGCCGCTCGGCGTGCTCGGCGCTATCGCGTTTACCACCGGCAAGTACGGCGTCGCCTCGCTCGAACAGCTCGGGCTGCTGGTGGCGGTGTTCTACGTGAGTTGCGCGCTGTTCGTCGCGGTGGTGCTCGGCGCGGTCATGCGGCTGGCCGGCTTCAACGTGTTCAAGCTGATCCGCTATCTGCGCGAGGAACTGACCATCGTGCTCGGCACCGCCTCGTCGGATGCCGTGCTGCCGCAGGTCATGCGCAAGCTCGAATTCATGGGCGTCAAGGATTCGACGGTGGGCCTGGTGATCCCGACCGGCTATTCGTTCAACCTCGACGGCTTCTCGATCTACCTGACACTCGCCGTGCTGTTCATCGCGCAGGCCACCGATACGCCGCTGTCGGCGCACGACCTGATCGTGGTGCTGCTGGTGTCGCTGATCACGTCGAAGGGCGCGCACGGCATTCCCGGCTCGGCGATCGTGATTCTGGCCGCGACGCTGTCGGCGATTCCGGCGATCCCCGTGCTTGGCCTGGTGCTGATCCTGCCGGTGGATTGGTTCGTCGGCATCGCGCGGGCCGCCACCAACCTGATCGGCAACTGCGTGGCGACGGTGGTGGTGGCGGTGTGGGAACACGACATCGATACCGCCCGCGCGCGCCGCGTGCTGAACCGCGAACTGCAGTACGTGCCGGCCGGCGACGAAGCGGCCGAGGCCGGCGAAGCGGTGGCGGGCGGCCGCCACGCCCATTCGCACTGATACCCCATTTCCTCGCCTTTCCCCTTTTTCGGCTCGGCGCGCGGCGCCGGGCCTGTTCCCCGACAGGAGACATCATGGCTGCACCGATCCTCGATCCCGACGCACCGGCCTTCACGCGCCGCTACATGAATCTCGCCGATCCGCGGCTCGGTGCGAAGGCGCTGGTGGCCAGCGACGAGTTCTTCGCGCCCAAGGAGCGCATGCTCGATCCGGAGCCGGCCGTGTTCATTCCCGGCAAGTACGACGATCACGGCAAATGGATGGACGGCTGGGAAACGCGCCGCAAGCGCACCGCCGGCCACGACTGGTGCATCGTGAAGCTGGCGCGGCCCGGCGTCGTGCACGGTGTCGATCTCGACACGAGCCATTTCACCGGCAACTTCCCGCCGGCCGCGTCGATCGAGGCGTGCAGCGCCGAAGGCGAACTGCCGCCCGAGCATGCCGACTGGCAGCCGCTGGTGCCGGCCACCACGCTGCAGGGCAACCGCCATCATTACCTCGCCGTGGACGCCGCACGCACCGTCACGCACCTGCGCGTCAATCTCTACCCGGACGGCGGGCTGGCGCGCCTGCGCGTGTACGGCCAGCCGCTGCGCGACTGGAGCCGCGCGACGGCCGGCGAGCTGGTCGATCTGGCCGCGACCGAGAACGGCGCGTATCTGGTGGCCGCGAACAACCAGCACTTCGGCGCGGCCTCGCAGATGCTGATGCCGGGGCGCGGCGTGAACATGGGCGACGGCTGGGAAACGCGGCGCCGCCGCGAGCCGGGCAACGACTGGGCGATCGTCGCGTTGGCGCGGCCGGGCATCATTCGCCGCGTCGAGGTGGATACCGCGCACTTCAAGGGCAATTTCCCGGATCGCTGCTCGCTGCAGGCCGCGCGCGTGGCGGGCGGCACCGACGATTCGCTGGTCACGCAGGCGATGTTCTGGCCGGAACTGCTCGGCGAGCAGTCGCTGTCGATGGATCACGTCCATGTGTTCGAGAGCGGACTGGCCGCGCTCGGCCCGGTCACGCATGTGCGCTTCAACATCTTCCCGGACGGCGGCGTGTCGCGCCTGCGCCTCTGGGGCGAGCTGGCCTGAACGGAGGGCAATCATGAATGCGCCACTGGCACCGCTGCCGCTGCAACTGGAGCCGCTCACGCGCGAGGGGTTCGCGCCGTTCGGCGACGTGATCGAACTCGACGGCGCGCGGCACTTCCCGATCAACGGCGGCACCACCGAGCGCTTCCACGATCTGGCGACGGTCGACGTCGGCACGGCGGGCGGCCGGCCGCTCGTCAACCTGTTTCGCGGGCAGCCGCACCCCTGGCCGATCGCGATCGCGATGATGGAGCGGCATCCGCTCGGCAGCCAGGCATTCGTGCCCCTCGCCACGGCGGGGCGCTACGTGGTGGTGGTCGCGCCGGCCGGCGAACTCGATCCGTCGAAGCTGCGCGCGTTTCTCGTCCAGGGCTGGCGCGGCGTCAATTACGCGAAGGGGGTGTGGCATCACCCGTTGCTCGCGCTCGATACGGTCAGCGATTTCGTGGTGGTCGATCGCGGCGGCAACGGCGAACACAACTGCGACGAACTGGCGCTGGAGCTGCCGCGCGTGCTGCTGGC
>NZ_BAAILN010000124.1:6352-22595 GCF_054589155.1 Burkholderia sp. 3C | reverse complement strand
GCGGAAACGATTCGGCCCGGCCGGGCTTGCGCCCGCCGGGCCGAATCGTTTGCGTGTGAACGGCCGGCGTTCAGTGCTTGCGGTGCGGGCAGTCTTCCGTGGTGCAGGAGCCGTACATGGCCAGCGAATGCTCTTGCAGCTTGAAGCCGCGATCCTTGGCGATGGCTTGCTGACGGCTTTCGATTTCGGCGTCGAAGAATTCCTCGACACGGCCGCAATCGAGGCAGACCAGGTGATCGTGGTGCGAACCTTCGTTCAGCTCGAACACCGCCTTGCCCGATTCAAAGTTGCTGCGCGACAGCAGGCCGGCTTGCTCGAACTGCGTCAGCACGCGGTAAACAGTAGCCAGACCGATGTCGAGCTGCTCGTGCAGCAGGTTGCGGTAGACATCTTCGGCGGTCAAATGGCGCACTTCGCTTTGCTGGAAGATTTCGAGAATCTTGAGGCGAGGTAGGGTGGCCTTGAGCCCGATATTTTTCAGCTCGGTCGGATTGGTCATGGCTAGGCATCCCTAGAGTACAATGCAGGGTTCCAATAGTACCGGCTTTTCGCCCTGTCAGTCACCTGTGAACCGCGTCCCCGACCGGCCCAGGCCGACAGGTGGACAAGTTTCCCGTATCCCGTTAGCAACTTCAGAGGACCCGCATGCGGAGTGCCATCACTGCTGCCGTCGCTGTCGCCGTCGTCACGCTGGCAGGCTGTTCGTCTTATGACAGCGTCTCGCAACGAATCGCGCAGAGCATCACGCCTTACCGCATCACGGTTGTCCAGGGGAACTTCGTTTCCGAGGAAAAGGCTTCGCAATTGCAGGTCGGCATGTCGCGCGACCAGGTCCGCGCGCTGCTCGGCACGCCGCTGCTGGCCGATTTGTTCCACGCGGATCGCTGGGATTACCTGTTCTACTTCAAGCGCGGCTCGACCTCGATCGTTCAGCAGCGCGACCTCATCGTGAATTTCCAGGGCGACCGTGTCGCGAGCTGGTCGGGTGGCGAGAACCTGCCGTCCGAACTCGATCTGCTGGCCGACATCGACGGCGATCGTCGCAGCAAGAAGCAGGCGAAGGCCGCAGCCGCCGCCCGCGCCGCAGCGGCATCGGCCGCTGCCGCATCGGCACCGGTGGCCGCCGCCAGCGCGCCCGACATGGCGCCTACCGCCACGCCGGCTGTCGCGCCGCCGGCTTCGGCCAGCACGGTCGGCCAGTCCGACGCGAATTCCGAAGCGGCCCGCGCCGCGAACCGCGCCACCGCGCAGGTTCCGAATCAGGGCACGCAAGGCCGCCGTTTCTCGCCTTCGTCGCAAACGGCGCCGTCCGCCCCGACCCCGGGCGGCCTGCCGCCCGGCGCAAGCCCGGCGATCCAGCCGCAGTTCCAGTTCCATCGCCCGCCGGCTCCGGTCGCGCCGAGCGACGGCACGCAGCCGGTCGGCCCGCGCAGCACCGACAATCTGCCGAACCAGCCGCTGACCTCGCCGCCGGCCGACATTTCGGCGCCGCCGAGCAGCACGAACTGATCCGGCAGGATCTCCCGACGGGCGGCTTCGGCCGCCCGGTTCGTTTTCCGGGGCGAAATGTGCGCTCCGATCGTTTTTTTTCAGTCCGTTTTTTTCAGTCCATTACGCGGATTCGCGACACACGACCATGAACATTGCCATTGCCGGAGCATCGGGCCGTATGGGCCGGATGCTGATCGAAGCGGTTCTCAACGATGCCGACGCGAAGCTGGTCGGCGCGCTCGGCCGCACGGGTTCCGCGCATCTGGGCCAGGATGCCGGCGCGTTCCTCGGCAAGCCGACCGGCGTGATCATTACCGACGACGTCGAGCGCGTGTTCGCCAGCGCCGATTACCTGATCGATTTCACGCGCCCCGACACCACGCTCGGCTATCTCGACGCGGCGCGCCGCCACGGCGTGAAGCTGGTGATCGGCACGACCGGCTTCAGCGAGCCGCAGAAGGCGCAATTGCGCGCGGCGGCCGAGCAGGTCGGCATCGTGTTCTCGGCCAACATGAGCGTGGGCGTCAACGTCACGCTCAAGCTGCTCGAATTCGCCGCCAAGCAGTTCGCGCAGGGCTACGACATCGAAATCATCGAGGCGCATCACCGCCACAAGGTCGATGCCCCGTCGGGCACCGCGCTGATGATGGGCGAGACGGTGGCCGCCTCGCTGGGCCGCACGCTCGACGCGTGCGCCGTCTACGGCCGCCACGGCGAAACCGGCGCGCGCGATCCGTCCACCATCGGCTTCGCGGCGATCCGCGGCGGCGACATCGTCGGCGATCACACCGTGCTGTTCGCCGGGATCGGCGAGCGCGTCGAGATCAGCCACAAGTCGTCGAGCCGCGTGTCGTACGCGCAGGGCTCGATGCGCGCGGTGCGCTTCCTCGCGGACAAGCCGGCCGGCCTGTTCGACATGCAGGACGTGCTCGGCCTGCGCTGAGCCGAACGACCGGGAGGCGCGAATGGCGACGGACACCAGTGTGATGCACTACCTCGCGAGCGGCGACGCCGTCACGCATGGCGTCGCCTGGCTGTTGCTGGCGATGTCGGTGGCGAGCTGGTGCTTTCTGCTGCTGAAGGCCTGGACGCTGGTGCGCGCGAAGCGCCAGGGGCCGCCCGCGATCGTCGCGTTCTGGCGCGCCGGTTCGTTCTCCGAAGGGCTGGCGGCCTTGCGCGCCGCCGACCGCGAGCGCGTGTTCGCGCCGCTGGCCGAAGCCGCCCATGAGGCGGCGGCCGCCTCGCCCGCGCTGCTCGGCGCGCGCGTTGACCGGGCCGAGCGCGTGCTGCGCGCGGTGCGGCGGGCGTTGCGCCGCTCGCAGCGCCGGCTCGAATTCGGCCTCGTGCTGCTGGCCTCGATCGCCAGCACCGCGCCGTTCGTCGGCTTGCTCGGCACCGTCTGGGGCATTTACCACGCGCTCGGCAGCATCGCCGAAAGCGGCCAGGCGCAGATCGGCAGCGTGGCCGGCCCGGTGGGCGAGGCGTTGATCATGACTGCGTTCGGGCTGGTGGTGGCGATCCCGGCCGTGCTCGCCTACAACATGCTCGGCCGGCTGGTGCGCCAGTTGATCGAGGATCTCGACGGTTTCGCGCGCGATCTGCACGCTTTTGCGGGCAACGAAGCCGGCGATGAGCCCGGCCGCGCGTCCGCGCCCCGGGCCTGAACGGGAGCGCGCGATGGCATTCGGCGGACTCGACGATCGCGAACCGGCCGCGCCGATGGCGGACATCAACATGACGCCGCTGATCGACGTGATGCTGGTGCTGCTGGTGATCTTCATCATCACCGCGCCGCTGCTGACGCACGCGATCCGGCTCGACCTGCCGAAGGTGGCCGCCGCGCCGGCCGCCGAGCGGCCCGACACCATCACGCTGTCGATCGATGCCGACGGCCATTTTTTCTGGAACGCCACGCCGCTCCGCTACGACGCGCTGGTCGCGCGCTTTCGCGAGGCCGCCGCGCAGGGCCGCGCGCCCGAGCTGCACCTGCGCGCTGCGGCGGCGGCGCGCTACGACACGATCGCGCGCGTGATGGGCGCCGCGCAGGCGGCCGGGTTGTCGCGCATCGGTTTCGTTACCGATCCCGATGTACCGGCCGGGCCGTCGCCCGCACCGGCCGGCGCCGGCGCGCCGTTGGCCGCGCCATCCGCGGCGCCTGCCGCCGCACCACGGAACACGCCGCACCCGGTCGCACCCGGCCATTGAGCCTATGCCGTGCGCGATGGCCTGACGGGCCGGAGCGGACGGTATAATCGACCCTTTCCCCGCGACCCGGGGAGTGCGACTTTCAATCCACTCCAGCCAGCGCGCGCCACGCACGCCGACAGCCAAGCCGAACACACCATGCAAGAACGATACGTACCCGCCGACGTCGAAGCCGCCGTCCAGCAAGACTGGCGCGCTACCGACGCCTACCTGACGAAGGAAGATTCGCAAAAGCCGAAGTTCTTTTGCGTGTCGATGCTGCCTTATCCGTCGGGCAAGCTGCACATGGGTCACGTCCGCAACTACACGATCAACGACGTGATGTACCGCTACTTGCGGATGAACGGCTACAACACGTTGATGCCGATGGGCTGGGATGCATTCGGCATGCCGGCCGAAAACGCCGCGATGGCCAACGGCGTGCCGCCCGCGAAGTGGACCTACGACAACATCAGCTACATGAAGGGCCAGATGCAGTCGATGGGCCTCGCGATCGACTGGTCGCGCGAGATCGCCACCTGCAAGCCCGATTACTACAAGTGGAACCAGTGGCTGTTCCTGAAGATGCTCGAGAAGGGCATCGCGTACAAGAAAACAGGCACCGTCAACTGGGACCCGGTCGACCAGACCGTGCTCGCCAACGAGCAGGTGATCGACGGCCGTGGCTGGCGTTCGGGCGCGGTGGTCGAGAAGCGCGAAATCCCGATGTACTACCTGCGCATCACGCAGTACGCCGATGAGCTGCTGAACGATCTCGAAGGCCTCGGCTGGCCCGAGCGCGTCAAGATCATGCAGCAGAACTGGATCGGCAAGAGCTTCGGCGTGAACTTCGGCTTCCCGTACGAGCTCGACGGCGAGCAGAAGCTGCTGCGCGTGTTCACCACGCGCGCCGATACGGTCATGGGCGTCACGTTCTGCGCCGTCGCGGCCGAGCACCCGCTCGCCACGCGCCTGGCCGAAGGCCGCCCCGAGCTGCAGGCCTTCATCGAGGAATGCAAGCAGGGCGGCGTGGCCGAGGCCGACATGGCCACCATGGAAAAGAAGGGCATTGCCACTGGCTTCTCGGTCAAGCATCCGCTGACCGGCGAGCCGGTGCCGGTGTGGATCGGCAACTACGTGCTGATGAGCTATGGCGAAGGCGCCGTGATGGGCGTGCCCGCGCACGACGAGCGCGATTTCGCGTTCGCCACCAAGTACGCGCTGCCGATCAAGCAGGTGATCGCCGCCGAAGGCGAAACCTATTCGACCGAAGCGTGGCAGGAGTGGTACGGCGACAAGTCGCGCAGCATCTGCATCAACAGCGGCAAGTACGACGGCCTCGGCTACGAAGCGGCCATCGATGCGGTGGCGGCCGACCTGAACGCCGGCGGCTTCGGCGACAAGCAGGTCACCTGGCGCCTGCGCGACTGGGGCGTGTCGCGCCAGCGCTACTGGGGCACCCCGATCCCGATCATCCATTGCCCGTCGTGCGGCGACGTGCCGGTGCCGGAAGCGGATCTGCCGGTGGTGCTGCCGGAAGACCTCGTGCCGGACGGCACGGGCAACCCGCTCGCGAAATCGGAAGCGTTCGTGAACTGCACGTGCCCGAAGTGCGGCGCGGCCGCGAAGCGCGAAACCGACACGATGGACACCTTCGTCGATTCGTCGTGGTACTTCTCGCGCTACACGGCGCCCGACGCGAACACCATGGTCGACGCGCGCACCGATCACTGGATGCCGATGGATCAATACATCGGCGGCATCGAGCACGCGATCCTGCACTTGCTGTATTCGCGCTTCTGGACCAAGGTCATGCGCGACCTGGGCCTGGTGAAGTTCGGCGAGCCGGCCAAGAACCTGCTGACGCAGGGCATGGTGCTCAACGACACGTTCTACCGCGAAGACGCGGCCGGCAAGAAGACCTGGTACAACCCGGCCGACGTGACGGTCACGCACGACGACAAGGGCCGCCCGGTCGGTGCGGTGGTGAACGCCGACGGCCAGCCGGTGGTGATGGGCGGCATCGAGAAGATGTCGAAGTCGAAGAACAACGGCGTCGATCCGCAATTGCTGATCGACCAGCACGGCGCCGACACGGCCCGCCTGTTCACGATGTTCGCGGCGCCGCCCGAGCAGCAACTCGAATGGTCGGGCGCCGGCGTGGAAGGTGCGAGCCGCTTCCTGCGCCGCGTCTGGGCGTTCGGCGCGGCCAATCGCGCGGCGCTGGTCGCGCGCGAGGCGTTCGATGCGGCCCAGCTCGACGACACGGCGCGCACGCTGCGCCGCGAGGTCCACGGCGTGCTCAAGCAGGCCGATTTCGACTACCAGCGCCTGCAATACAACACGGTGGTGTCGGCCTCGATGAAGATGCTGAACGCGATCGAAGGCGCCAAGGGCGTGTCGGCCGCCGTGCAGCGCGAAACCTACGGCATCCTGCTGCGCGTGCTGTATCCGGTCGTGCCGCACCTGACCTTCGAGCTGTGGCGCGAACTGGGCTACGCCGACGAATTCGGCACGCTGCTCGACGCCCCCTGGCCGAAGGTCGACGAAGCCGCGCTCGAACAGGCCGAGATCGAACTCGTGCTGCAGATCAACGGCAAGGTGCGTGGCGCCGTGAAGGTCGCCAAGGATGCGGGCCGCGACGTGATCGAAGCCGCCGCGCTCGCCGACGAGGCGTTTGCGAAGTTCAGCGAAGGCAAGCCGGCGAAGAAGGTCATCGTCGTGCCGGGCCGTCTCGTCAACGTCGTGGTCTGACGCGCAGTACGAACCAGCAAGGAGCGAAGGTGATTCGCAGATCGTTTTTGATGGCCGTGGGCAGCGCGGCGCTGCTGTCCGCATGCGGTTTCCAGTTGCGCGGCACGCAGGATTACGCGTTCAAGCATCTGATGATCGCGGGTGCGCCGCCGGCCGTGGCCGCGCGCCTGCGGCGCATGGTCGAGGGCGGCAGCGATACCAAGATCGTGACGAACCCGGACGCCGCCGATGCGGTGCTGCGCGTGGCCGAAACGCGCGGCACGAGCACGCTGACGCTCGACCAGTTCGGCACGGTCGAGGAATACCAGCTCAACTATTCGCTGAACTACACGCTGACCACGAAAGACGGTGCGTTGCTGATCGCGCCCAGCGTGATCTCGCTGAACCGCGCGATGACCTACAACGCGCAATTCGTGCAGGCGAAGGCGCAGGAGTCGGACGTGCTGTACGCCGACATGCAGAACGACGCCGTCGATCAGTTGACGCGCCGGCTGTCGATCGTGCACACGCTGACGCCGCAGCCGAACGAAGTGGTGCCGGGCGTCGCGCCGCGCGCGCCGCTGCCGCCGCCGCCGCTTTGATCGCGGCGCACTTTCCGATCGTCGTTTTCTTCCG
Organism: Burkholderia sp. 3C; assembly: GCF_054589155.1. Classification (NCBI taxonomy): domain Bacteria; kingdom Pseudomonadati; phylum Pseudomonadota; class Betaproteobacteria; order Burkholderiales; family Burkholderiaceae; genus Burkholderia; species Burkholderia sp. 3C. The sequence continues at coordinate 15,551 of NZ_BAAILN010000124.1, read as the reverse complement.
ACTGCCGAGCGTTCGAACCGATGCAATTGCGACTTGACGCGCTGGAGCCGCACCTCGCGAAGGGGTTGGCCGGCCTTTACACCGTGTACGGCGACGAGCCGTTGCTGGCGCTGGAGGCATGCGACCGGATTCGCGCCGCCGGGCGCGCGGCCGGTTTTACCGACCGTTCGGTGTTTACCGTCGAGCGCAGTTTCGACTGGAGTTCGCTGCTCGGCGCGACCCAGGCGATGTCGCTGTTCGGCGACCGCCAACTGATCGAGCTGCGCATTCCGTCCGGCAAGCCCGGCAAGGAAGGCGCCGACGCGCTGAAAACCCTGGCCGGTGCGGGCAATCCCGACGTGCTGGTGCTCGTCACGTTGCCGCGGCTCGATGCGGCAACGCAAAAGTCGGCGTGGTTCACCGCGCTGGGCAACGGCGGCGTCGCGTTGAAGATCGATCCCGTCGATCGCACGCAACTGCCGAACTGGATCGGCCAGCGGCTGTCGGCGCAGGGCCAGCGCGTTGCGGCCGGCGAGGACGGGCGGCGCGCGCTGCAGTTCATCGCCGAGCGCGTCGAGGGCAATTTGCTCGCCGCGCACCAGGAAATCCAGAAGCTCGGGCTGCTGTATCCGTCGGGCACGCTGAATTTCGAACAGGTGCAGGACGCCGTGCTCAACGTCGCGCGCTACGACGTGTTCAAGCTCAATGAAGCGATGCTGGCCGGCGATGCCGCGCGCCTCGCGCGCATGATCGACGGCCTGAAGGGCGAGGGCGAGGCGCTCGTGCTGGTGCTGTGGGCCGTGGTCGACGAGTTGCGCACGCTGCTGCGGATCAAGCGCGGCGTCGAGGCCGGCAAGCCGCTCGCGGTGCTGGTGCGCGAGAACCGCGTCTGGGGGCCGCGCGAGCGGCTGATCGGCCCGGCGCTGGCGCGTGTGTCGGAAGCGGTGCTCGAAAAATCGCTGGCGCTGGCCGCCAAGCTCGACCGCCAAGTCAAGGGCTTGTCCGGCATCGCGCCGGGGGGGCTGCCGCGTGCCGACGAGCCGCCGCCCGATCCGTGGGACGGGCTGTTCCAGCTCGCGATGACGGTGGCCGGCGCGCAGGGTTCGTCGCGCGGCGCGGCCGGCCCGCGCGCGGGTGCGGCAGGACGTCGCCCGGCCTGACGCCGCCGGCTTCGGCAGGCGCGCGCCGGCGCGCATACAATCTTCACTCGCCGCGCCCGAGCCGGGCGGCGGCGCTCATCATCACCACGGCGAGCCGCCGCACGGCGCGGCCGCCATTCCGGATTCGGGTTTCACGATGGATATCGATCAGTACATGTCGGACGTCGGCCGCCGCGCGCGACACGCCTCGCGCGCGATCGCGCGGGCCGACACCGCCGCCAAGAACGCCGCGCTCGCCGCGATCGCCACCGCGATCGAACGCGAAGCCCCGGCGCTGAAGGCCGCCAACGCGCGCGACGTCGAACGTGCGCGCGCGAACGGCCAGGACGCCGCGTTCATCGATCGCCTGACGCTGTCGGACAAGGCGCTGAACACGATGATCGAAGGGCTGCGCCAGGTCGCCGCGCTGGCCGATCCGATCGGCGAGATCTCGAACCTGAAGTTCCGCCCGAGCGGCATCCAGGTCGGCCAGATGCGCGTGCCGCTCGGCGTGATCGGCATCATCTACGAATCGCGGCCGAACGTGACGATCGACGCCGCGGCGCTGTGCCTGAAGTCCGGCAACGCCACCATCCTGCGCGGTGGTTCCGAGGCGCTCGAATCGAACACCGCGCTGGCGAAGCTGATCGGCGAGGGGCTGTCGGCGGCCGGGCTGCCGGCCGACGCCGTGCAGGTGGTGGCCACCGCCGATCGCGCGGCGGTCGGCAAGCTGATCACGATGACCGAATACGTCGACGTGATCGTGCCGCGCGGCGGCAAGAGCCTGATTGAACGGCTGATGCAGGACGCACGCGTGCCGATGATCAAGCACCTCGACGGCATCTGCCACGTGTTCGTCGACGATCGCGCCGATCTGGCCAAGGCGCTCACGGTGTGCGACAACGCCAAGACGCACCGCTACGGCACTTGCAACACCATGGAAACGCTGCTGGTGGCGCGCGGCGTGGCGGCCGCGGTGCTGCCGCCGCTGGGCCGGCTCTATCGCGACAAGTCGGTCGAGCTGCGCGTCGATGCGGCCGCCAGGGCGGTGCTGGAGGCGGCCGGCGTCGGCCCGCTGGTGGACGCCACCGAGGAAGACTGGCGCACCGAATATCTCGCGCCGGTGCTCGCGATCAAGGTGGTCGACGGCCTCGACACCGCGATCGAGCACATCAACACCTACGGCTCGGCGCACACCGACGCCATCGTCACCGAGGATCACGACCGCGCGATGCGTTTCCTGCGCGAGGTCGATTCGGCCAGCGTGATGGTCAACGCGTCGACGCGTTTCGCCGACGGCTTCGAATACGGCCTCGGCGCCGAAATCGGCATCTCGAACGACAAGCTGCATGCGCGCGGCCCGGTCGGGCTGGAAGGGCTGACCTCGCTGAAATACGTCGTGCTCGGGCACGGCGAGGGCCGGCAGTGATCGCCGCCCGCCACTGACGAACGGACGATTCGATGACGTACCTCTGGGTCAAAACCTTCCACATCGTGCTGATCGCCGCCTGGTTCGCGGGGCTGTTCTATCTGCCGCGCATCTTCGTGAACCTGGCGATGGAAACCGATCCCGGCGCCGTGCGCCGCCTGCTGACGATGGCGCGCAAGCTGTTCCGTTTCATGAGCTTCATTGCCGTGCCGGCGCTGGCGTGCGGGTTGTGGCTTTGGCTGGTGGCCGGCGTCGGCCAGGGGCAGGGCTGGATTCACGCGAAGCTGACGATCGTGCTGCTGCTGATCGGCTATCACGTCTATTGCGGCCACCTGCTGCGCGTGTTCGAGCGCGGCGAGAACCGGCGGTCCGACCGCTGGTATCGCTTCTTCAACGAACTGCCGGTGCTCGGCATGCTCGGCGCGGTGGCGCTGGCGGTGATCAAGCCGTTCTGAGGCGGTTTGGCGGAGCCGATCGGCTCTGCCTTCTCGTTACACCCCGACGCCCGCACGGGCCGTCGTCCTCCAAGGGCACGGTTCGCGCGGGCGTTGCGCGTTGGCGGCACCGAAGCCAAAAAACGAAACGCTCAGGCGTCGCCGCCGGAATCCTCCGGTGCTGCCTCGCGCGCCTCACGCGTGCTTCGGCGCTCGCCCGGGCGCACCTCGGCATCGATGCGCCGCCGCACGATGGCGGCCTTGGCGCGGCCGAGCCGGTCGACGAGTTCGGGGCCGCGCTGCAGCGCCACGCCCACCGCGAGGATGTCGCCGATCGCCAGATGCGACATGCGCGAGGTCATCGGCGAGAACACGTCGGTTTCCTCGGCGATGTTCGACGCGAGGTTGACGCTGGCGATCTGCGCGAGCGGCGAATGACTGTGCGTGATCGACACCACCTTGGCCCCGCAGGCGAGCGCCGATTTCGCGGCCTCGACGATATCGCGCGTGCGGCCGGTGTTCGAGATCGCGACGACGATGTCCTGCGGCCCGAGCAGCGCGGCCGACATCGAGAACGTGTGCGGATCGGAATAGGCGACGCTCGGCACGCCGAGCCGGAAGAACTTGTGCTGGATGTCCTGCGCGGCGATGCCCGAGCCGCCCGCGCCGTAGAACTCGATGCGCGACGCGCGCGCGAGCAGGGCGATCGCCTCGGCCACGCTGCCGGCCGACAGGCTGTTGCGCACCTCGATCAGCGCGCCGATGGTGCGGTCGAACACCTTGCCGATGATGCCGGGCGCGGGTTCGTCGGGCTCGACGTCGCGATACACCGACGGCACGCCCGGCGCCACGCTTTGCGCCAAGCGGATCTTGAATTCGCGAAAGCCGCTGCAGCCGAGCGCCTGGCAAAAGCGCGCGATGGTTGGTTGGCTGACGCCGGCGCGCGCCGCGAGGTCGGTCATCGACATGTCGAGGATCTCGCGCGGCGCGGCCAGCACGTAATCGGCGAGTTTCTGCTCGGACGGGCGCAACTGCGCGCGCAACGCTTCGATTCGGGGCAGCATCGGCGGCTCGTTTTGGAAATGACGGATTGTAGTATTACGCACGATGTGTAGAAAAACTACATGATTTTTTGTGGCCGCTAGACGCATGTGACGCTCGAATATCAGGGTTTTCACTGATCTACAACCTATGTGTAGCAAGCTTTGTGCAAGATGACGCTGAGCGGATGCTGCGCCGCAAGATTGCAGTCATGTAGTTTTTCTACTAAACTTCGCGGCGATCGGTCGGTCGAACCGGCCTCCACCCCACGATTTCCGATGCCGGCCTCGCCGGCCACAGAGGAGCCGCCCAGCATGGCCTCGCTGCATTCCACTCTCGTGAACGTGACCGAGCGCGTCGTCGCACGCAGCCGTCCCACCCGCACCGCCTACCTTCAACGCATCGATGCCGCGCAAGGCCGTTTCCCGGCGCGCGGCGCGCTGTCGTGCGCCAACCTCGCGCACGGCTTCGCCGGCCTCGAAGGCAACGACAAGTTCGTCATCAAGTCGGTGCGCGAGCCGAACATCGGCATCGTCTCGTCGTACAACGAGATGCTGTCGGCGCATGCGCCGTTTGTCAGCTATCCGGACCTGATCAAGGCGGCCGCGCGCGAGAACGGCGGCGTCGCGCAGTTCGCGGGCGGCGTGCCGGCCATGTGCGATGGCGTCACGCAGGGCAACCCGGGCATGGAGCTGTCGCTGTTCTCGCGCGAGACGATCGCGATGAGCACCGCGATCGCGCTGACGCACAACATGTTCGACGCGGCGCTGTGTCTCGGCATCTGCGACAAGATCGTGCCGGGCCTGCTGATCGGCGCGCTGCAATTCGGCCATCTGCCGACCATCTTCGTGCCGGCCGGCCCGATGACGAGCGGCCTGTCGAACGACGACAAGGCCAAGATCCGCCAGCAGTTCGCCACCGGCCAGGTGGGCCGCGACGCGCTGCTCGAAGCCGAATCGGCCGCCTATCACGGCCACGGCACCTGCACGTTCTACGGCACCGCCAACAGCAACCAGATGCTGATGGAAGTGATGGGCCTGCATCTGCCGGGCTCGGCGTTCGTGCATCCGCACACGCCGCTGCGCGACGCGCTGACGGCCGCCGCCGCGCACCGCGTGCTCGACCTGACGGTCGAGCGCGGCAGCTACACGCCGATCGGCCATGTGGTCGACGAGAAGGCGGTGATCAACGGCATCGTCGCGCTGCTCGCGACGGGCGGCTCGACCAACCACACGATGCATCTGGTGGCGATCGCGCGCGCGGCCGGCATCCTGATCGACTGGGACGATTTCGACCAGTTGTCGGCCGTGGTGCCGCTGCTCGCCAAGATCTACCCGAACGGCAAGGCCGACGTGAACCATTTCCACGCGGCCGGCGGCGTGGCGTTCCTGGTGCGCAACCTGCTCGAAGGCGGCCTGTTGCACGAGGACGTCACGACCGTGGCCGGCAAGGGGCTGTCGCACTACACGCACGAGCCGAAGCTGATCGACGGCAAGCTCGAATGGGTGCCGGGCGTGGCCGAGAGCCAGGACGCCAAGGTGCTGCGCCCGATCGCCGAGCCGTTCCAGGCCGACGGCGGCCTGCGCCTGATGCAGGGCCGCCTGGGCCGCGGCGTGATCAAAATTTCGGCCGTGGCGCCCGAGCACCGCAAGGTGGTCGCGCCGGCCATCGTGTTCGAATCGCAGGAGGCCGTGCAGGCCGCGTTCGACGCGGGCGAACTGAAGCGCGATTTCGTGGCGGTGGTGCGCTTCCAGGGCGCGCGCGCCAACGGCATGCCCGAGCTGCACCGTTTGACGCCGCTGCTCGGCGTGCTGCAGGATCAGGGCTTCCACGTCGCGCTGGTCACCGACGGGCGCATGTCGGGCGCGTCGGGCAAGGTGCCGGCGGTGATCCACGTCTCGCCCGAGGCGCTGCTCGACGGCCCGCTGGCCAAGGTGCGCACCGGCGACACGATCGTGATCGATGCGCAGGCCGGCATCCTCGACGTCGATGTGGACGCCCAGGCCTGGGCGGCGCGCGAACTGGTGCGCCCGATGCATCAGGCCGACAACGAAGTGGGCTTCGGCCGCGAACTGTTCGGCGTGTTCCGCGCGGCGGCGATGCCGGCCGAGGCGGGCGCCTCGGTGTTCGGCGCGCTGGTGGGCGAAACCGCCCGCGCCGGCGTGACGAGCGCGCACTGAGGCCTGCACCGAAGCCCGCACTGAAGCCCTATCGCGCCCACACAGCTCGCATCGCGGGCATCGAACCCGGCGAGATCCATCCCGTTACAGGAGAAGCAGCAGATGAAAACCATCCACGACATCGTGAAACTCGGCCCGGTGATTCCGGTCCTCGCGTTCGAGACGGTCGAGCAGGGCGAGCATGTCTCGCGCGCGCTGCACGCGGGCGGCGTGAAGGTGCTGGAAATCACGCTGCGCACCGAAGCCGGCCTCAAGGCGATCGAACGCGCGAGCCAGTTGGCCGACGACATCGTGGTCGGCGTGGGCACCATCACGAAGCCCGAGCACTGCGCGCTCGCCAAGAAGGCCGGCGCGCAGTTCGGCGTGTCGCCGGGCCTGACCCGCGCCATGCACGAGGCCGCGCAGGACGCCGGCCTGCCGCTGCTGCCGGGCGTCATGACGCCGACCGACATCATCGCCGCGCTCGAACTCGGCTATGAAGTCGTCAAGTTCTTCCCGGCCCAGCAAGCCGGCGGCATTCCGATGCTGCAGGCGTTCCACGGCCCGTTCCCCACGCTGAAGTTCTGCCCGACGGGCGGCATCAGCGCGCAGTCGGCGCCCGATTTCCTCAAGCAGCCGAACGTGGTGTGCGTCGGCGGCTCGTGGCTCACGCCGAAGGCGGCGCTGGCCGCGCAGGACTGGGCCGAAGTCACGCGCCTCGCGCAGGCGGCCAGCCAACTGACGCGCTAAGGCGCGCCGGCTCGCTTCTGAAGTCGAGCGGGACCGATGGTTGCATCCGCGACCATCGGTCCCGCCGCGCTGTGGCCGCGCCCGCCGCCTCTGCCTCCCGAGCCTCGCATTCGCGAGGCGAAACCGGCCGCCATCCCCTATAGTTGAGCCGCGCGATTGCGACATGGCGCCGCCTCGTCGAGGCGTGGCGCAACTCGCCCGATTCTTCAGACTTTCGGCCTTTTTCTAGGGGTTTATGCGCATGGAACCGGTTCTATCGCGCCGATTAAAACGAAAGTAGAATTCAGCGTCCTGTCGGGCGCGTCAGGTTCGCGCGCGCAGGCCCATAGAAGAATGGCCGGGTGTCCGTGGTGCGTCGGCCCGGTTCCAATAATCGCTAGGAGGAGTTCATGGGTGCTGTTCAAGGCAGCGGGCTGCTGTGGTGCACGGTGATCGCGATCGTATTGCTGATCGTGATGATCGCGCGCTTCAAGATCTATCCGTTTCTGGTCCTGATCATCGTGTCGCTCGGCCTCGGCGCCGTGGTCGGCATGCCGATGGACAAGATCGTCAAATCGTTCGAAACCGGCAACGGCGGCACGCTGGGTCACATCGCGATCGTGGTCGGCCTCGGCACCATGCTCGGCAAGATGATGGCCGAATCGGGCGGCGCCGAACGGATCGCCGTCACGCTGATCGGCTGGTTCGGCGAGAAGAACATCCACTGGGCGATGATGTGCGTGGCCATCATCATCGGCTTGCCGGTGTTCTTCGAAGTGGGCTTCGTGCTGCTGATCCCGATCGCGTTCAACGTCGCCAAGCGCACCAATAAATCGCTGCTGCTGGTCGGCCTGCCGATGGTGGCCGGCCTGTCGGTCGTGCACGGGCTGATCCCGCCGCACCCGGCCGCGCTGCTCGCGGTGCAGGCGTTCCACGCCGATATCGGCAAGACCATCGCCTACGGCCTGATGGTCGGTGTTCCCACCGCCATCGTCGCCGGCCCGTTGTTCGCGCTGCTGATCCACAAGCACGTCAAGCTGCCGGCGAACAACCCGCTGGCCTCGCAGTTCGTCGATTCGGGCGACCAGGCCAAGCGCGATCGCGACCTGCCGGGCTTCGGCATCACGCTGTCTACGATCCTGCTGCCGGTGGTGCTGATGCTGGTCGGCAGCTGGGCCGATCTGGTGTTCGAACCGAAGACGGTGCCGAACAACCTGCTGCGCTTCGCCGGCAACTCCGACGTGGCGCTGCTGATCGCCGTGCTGGTCAGCTTCTGGACGTTCGGCGCGAAGCAGGGCTTCAACCGCGAGCAGATCCAGAAGTTCTGCGGCGAGTGCCTGGCGCCGATCGCCGGCATCACGCTGATCGTCGGCGCGGGCGGCGGCTTCGGCGGCATCCTGCGCGACAGCGGCATCTCCACCCAGATCGTCGAAACGGCCAAGGCCGCGCATCTGTCGCCGCTGCTGCTCGGCTGGTTCGCCGCCGCGCTGATGCGCCTGGCAACCGGCTCCGCCACCGTGGCGATGACGACGGCCTGCGGCATCGTCGCGCCGATCGCCGCGGCCTCGGCCTCGACGGTCAAGCCGGAACTGCTGGTGCTGGCCACCGGCTCGGGTTCGCTGATCTTCTCGCACGTCAATGACGGCGGGTTCTGGCTGATCAAGGAATATTTCGGAATGACGGTCGGTCAGACGTTCAAGACCTGGTCCCTGCTCGAAACCATCATTTCGCTGATGGGCCTGGGTCTGACGATGGCGCTGGCCACCGTCCTGTAACAGCAACAAGGGGTAGTCAATGATTTTGATCGCAATGGGCGTCTCGGGCGCCGGCAAGTCGCGCATCGGCGAGCTGCTGGCGGAGCGTCTCGGATGTACGTTCACCGACGGCGACGCGTTTCACAGCGCCGCCAACAAGGAGAAGATGCATCAGGGCATTCCGCTGACCGACGACGACCGCTGGCCGTGGCTGAAGTCGATCCGCACGGCGATCGAGGCGAAGCAGCAGGCCGGCGAAACGGCCGTGTTCACCTGCTCGTCGCTCAAGCGGGCGTACCGCGACGTGCTGCGCGGCGGCGACCACGATGTGCGCTTCGTCTATCTGCACGGCAGCTTCGAGGTGTTGACTGAGCGCCTGAAGACGCGCACCGGCCACTTCTTCGATCCGAAGCTGCTGAAAAGCCAGCTCGATACGCTCGAAGTGCCGGGCGACGACGAAGCGGTGCAGGTCAGCATCGAGCAGACGCCCGAGCAGATGGTGGACGAGGTGCTGAAAAAGCTCGGCCTCTCGGCG
>NZ_BAAILN010000124.1:0-6196 GCF_054589155.1 Burkholderia sp. 3C | reverse complement strand
CGGCCGCTTTTCTGTTTGGCGCGAACGGCGTGCGGCCCGGCCGGCGACGGCGGCCCGCGCCGGTGTTACGCGATGCGCTTGGCCAGTTCGACGGCCTTGCCGATGTACGAGCCGGGCGTCATGGCCAGCAGCAGGTCCTTGGCGTCTTGCGGGATCGCCAGGCCGCCGACGAATTCCTGCAGCGCCTCGCGCGTGATGCCCTTGCCGCGCGTCAGTTCCTTCAGTTGCTCGTACGGGTTCTCGATGCCGTAGCGGCGCATGACCGTCTGCACCGGCTCGGCCAGCACTTCCCAGCAGTTGTCGAGATCTTCGTTCAGGCGCGACGGGTTCACTTCGAGCTTGTCGAGGCCGCGCGTCAGCGCGTCGTAGGCGAGCAGCGAGTAGCCGAACGCGACGCCGATGTTGCGCAGCACCGTCGAATCGGTCAGGTCGCGCTGCCAGCGCGACACCGGCAGCTTCTCGGACAGATGGCGCAGCGTGGCGTTGGCCAGGCCCAGGTTGCCTTCCGAGTTCTCGAAATCGATCGGGTTGACCTTGTGCGGCATGGTCGACGAGCCGATTTCGCCGGCCTTGGTGCGCTGCTTGAAGTAGCCGAGCGCGATGTAGCCCCACACGTCTCGGTCGAGGTCGAGCAGGATCGTGTTGGCGCGCGCCACGGCGTCGAACAGCTCGGCCATGTAGTCGTGCGGTTCGATCTGGATCGTGTACGGGTTGAAGCCGAGCTTCAGGCGGTTTTCGACCACGTCCTTCGAGAACGCTTCCCAGTCGAACGTCGGGTAGGCCGACAGGTGCGCGTTGAAGTTGCCGACCGCGCCGTTCATCTTGCCGAGCAGCTCGACCTTGGCGATGCGATCGATGGCGCGCGCCAGGCGGGCGGCGACGTTGGCGATTTCCTTGCCGAGCGTGGTCGGGCTGGCCGGCTGGCCGTGGGTGCGCGACAGCATCGGCTGTTCGGCCTGGGCGTGCGCGAGCGCGACGAGGCGCTGATGCACGGTGCGCAGCGCCGGGACGATCACGTTGTCGCGCGCGCCGGCGAGCATCATGCCGTGCGAGGTGTTGTTGATGTCTTCCGAGGTGCAGGCGAAGTGGATGAATTCGCTGGCGCGCTCCAGCTCCGGCTGGCCCTTGACCGATTCCTTGAGCCAGTATTCGACGGCCTTCACGTCATGGTTCGTGACGCGCTCGATATCCTTGATGCGCGCCGCGTCGTGGGCCGTGAAGCGCTCGACCAGTTGCAGCAGGAATTGCTCGGACGCTTCCGAGAAGCGCGGCACTTCGGCGAAACCGGCGCGCGACAGCGCGATCAGCCAATGGACCTCGACGGTCACGCGATGGCGCATGAACGCCGCTTCGGAGAGCCAGTCGCGCAGGGCTTCCGTCTTGCTGGCGTAGCGGCCGTCGAGCGGCGACAGCGCGGTGAGGGCGAAAAGGGTGTCGGGGCGGGTGTCGGACATGATGGGGCGGCCGGTCGGGCGTGGAGAAGGTAACCCGGAATTTTACCATCGGCGGGGGGCGGGTCCGGCGGCGCATGATGCGGGCCGCCGGCGGAGGGGGCGGGCGGGGGCGGTTGTTGGCGTGGGGAAGGTGGCCGGATTGTGGCTTGGTCGGAGCCGGGCGGCAGTTGGAAGGCGTCCGGGTTGTGGCTCGGTTGGAGCCGGGTGGCAGTTGGAAGGCGTCCGGGTTGTGGCTCGGTTGGAGCCGGGTGGCAGTTGGAAGGCGGCCGGGTTGTGACTCGGTTGCGGCCGGGTGGCAGTTGGAAGGCGGCCGGATTGTGGCTCGGTCCCAGCCGGGTGGCAGTCGGGAGACGGCCGGGTTGTGGCTCGGCCGCGGCCGGGTGTCAGTTGGGCGGCGGCCGGCTTATGGCTCGGTCTTGGCGGGTTGGTGTCCACGCTGCCCCGGCCGGCCGCCTTCCCCGGCGAGGCCTACTCGGTCGCGTGCGCCGTATGCAGCGCGCCGCCGGCTGCACCGCTCGACGCCGTGCTGGCCCAGCCGAGCCATTGCGTGCGCAGCATCACCACCAGCCCGCAGGCGACGGTGGCCAGCGCGCCGAACGTCGCGAAGCCGAGCTGGTAGCTGCCGGTGCTTTCCTTGGCGATGCCCATGATGACGGGCAGATAGAAGCCGCCGATGCCGCCGGCCGCGCCGACGATCCCCGACAGCAGCCCGGTGCGGCCGCGCCAGCGGTGCGGCACGAGCTGGAACGTCGAGCCGTTGCCGAGCCCGAAGGCCAGATACAGGCACACCAGCAGCGCGATGCCGCCCGCGAGCGGCGGCATCCAGGCGGCGAACGCGAAATCGGCCGCCGCGATCGCGGCCAGCAGCACGATCAGCGCGCGCACGCCCGTCACGCGGTCGGCCAGATAGCCGCCGAACGGCCGCACGATCGCGCCGAGGAACGCCAGCAGCGACATGAACAGGCCCGCTTCGATCTTCGGCATCTGATAGAGGTTGGTCAGCAGCAGCGTGACGTACGAGGACATGCCGACGAAGCCGCCGAACGTGATGCTGTAGACCAGCATCACGACCCACGTATCGCGTTCGGCCAGCACCTTGCGGTAATGCGCGGGCAGCACCAGGATCGCCAGCAGCGCGCCGAGCACCGGCAACAGCAGCACGCCCGTCTTGCCCGCGCCGAACAGCCCGGCGTGAACCGCCAGCACCAGCGCCAGCAGGCCGGCCAGCGAGATCGCGAACGCCGCGAGCGCGCGCGGCGTGCTGCCGCTTTTCTCGCCGCGATCCTCGGCCCACGCGAACAGCGCGAAGCCGGCGATCGCCAGCAGCGGCAGCGCGGCGGCGGTCGACATCTTCCAGCCGAGCGCGGCGGCCAGATGCGGGAACAGGAAACCGTCGAGCACCGCGCCGATGTTGCCGGCCGCGGCCAGCCCGAGCACCAGCCCCTGCACCTTCGGCGGATAGCTGCTGCCCGCCATCGGCAGCGCCACCGCGAAGCTCGCGCCGCCGATGCCGAGGAACACGCCGAGCACCAGCAGCAGCGTGTAGGACGGCGCGCCCGGCACGAACGGCAGCACCACGGCCGGGATCGCCGACAGCAGCACGCCCATCAGCGCGATGCGGCGGCCGTCGGTCGACTGATAGAGGTTGCCGAGCGTGACGCGCAGGATCGCCGCCGCCAGCACCGGCACCGCGACCAGGAAGCCCTGCTGGGCCGCCGTCATCGTGAGGTCCTTGCCGATGAACGGCGCGAGCGGGCCGTACAGCACCCAGACCGTGAAGCCCGTGTCGAAATACAGGAAGCAGGCCAGCAGGGAGCGCCAGTTGCCGCTCGCGAGCGAAGCGCGGAGGGAAGTCGTCATCGGGGGCCTCTGAAATGGGCGGTCGGTCGATGGGCGGATCGGCGAAACCGGACGCCGCTGCCCGAGCTCGCTATCCGCAAGCTTCATGCCATTGGCGTGCATGTTTCGGGGGCGGGTGCAGGATCGCGCGCGGGGGGCGGATTCCGGTCCGGACGACGCGGCGGGCCGGCGACACGCGGCCGTTGCGGTGCCCGCTTCGCGCACCATGCCCGCTTGGCGGTTGCGCGAACCTGGCGCGCGTGCGGCACCGCACCAGTGCAGCCGGATCGCTTCGGTGCGCGGCTACAATGCGGGCTCCACACTCGTCGCGCAGCAAGGTCCGCATGGAACTGAAATGGCTGGAAGACTTCGTCTCGCTCGCGGAGACGCGCAGCTTCAGCCGGTCGGCGGAGCTGCGGCACGTCTCGCAGCCGGCGTTCTCGCGGCGCATCCAGGCGCTCGAAGCCTGGCTCGGCACCGAACTGATCGACCGTTCCGTCTATCCCACGCGGCTCACGCAGGCCGGCCAGGTGTTTCTCGAACAGGCGCTGACCATGCTGTCGCAGGCGCACGAGGCGCGCACGCTGCTGCGCGGGCACGCCGTGGCGCCGGTGCCGACCATCGAGTTCGCGGTGCCGCACACGCTCTCGCTGACCTATTTCCCGTTCTGGCTGCAGCGCATCGAGGCCAAGCTCGGGCCGGTGCATACGCGGTTGCGCGCGCTGAACGTGCACGATGCGGTGCTGTCGCTGGTGGAAGGCGGCTGCGACCTGGTGATGGGTTATCACCATCCGAGCCATCCGGTCGCGCTCGACCCGGCGCGCTACGACATGCTCACGCTCGGCATGGAGCCGATCAGCCCGTTCTCGGCGCCGCTGCGCGCCGGGCGGCCGCGCTACACGCTGCCCGGCGACGCCGACGCGCCGGTGCCGTACCTCTCCTACACGCCGAACGCCTATCTGGGCCGGATGACCGAGGTGATCATCGCCAATGCGCGCGAGCCGCTGTATCTCGATCGTGTTTATGAAACGGACATGGCCGAAGGGCTGAAGGCGATGGCGCTGGCCGGGCACGGCGTGGCATTCCTGCCGCACAGCGCGGTGGAGGATGCCGTGGCGGGCGGCGCGCTGATCCGGCTCGACCGGCCGGCCCGCGCCGGCGCCGCGCAGCCGTTCACGCTGAACATGGAGATCCGGCTCTATCGCGACAAGCTCGCCGCGCAAGGCGACGATGCCCGCCACGCGCTGGTGCGCGCGCTGTGGGACGCCGTGAGCGAGGAGCTCGCGCAGCGCGCGCGCTGAATCCCGCGCGGCCGGTGAGGTTACTCGGCGCGCACCGCCCGCGCGCGCCGGTTCGAAGGCATGCGGATTGCTGGCGTTCATGCCGGGAACACGCGCTTTGCCCAGCAATAGCGCGATCATGCAAAAAACGCATAATCGAATAAGCAAACGGCATTGGATTTCGAAAATGCGTTTTTCGACAATGGCGTCATTCGCTGACCGTTGGAGAATCCATGTCTTCGCAACCGCAGTCCCCGTCCCCCGTGCAATCCGTGCCGTCCTACCTGAACGCCGAGGCGTTGGGTCCGTGGGGCAACTACCTGCAGCAGGTCGATCGCGTCGCGCCGTACCTCGGCTCGCTGTCGCGCTGGCTCGAAACGCTGAAGCGCCCGAAGCGCATCCTGATCGTCGACGTGCCGATCGAACTCGATAACGGCACGGTGGCCCACTTCGAGGGCTATCGCGTGCAGCACAACGTGTCGCGCGGCCCGGGCAAGGGCGGCATCCGTTATCACCAGGACGTGACGCTGTCGGAAGTGATGGCGCTGTCGGCGTGGATGTCGGTCAAGAACGCGGCCGTCAACGTGCCGTACGGCGGTGCGAAGGGCGGCATCCGCGTCGACCCGCGCAAGCTCTCGCGCGGCGAACTCGAACGCATGACGCGCCGCTACACCAGCGAGATCGGCATCATCATCGGGCCGAACACGGACATTCCGGCGCCCGACGTCAACACCAACGAACAGGTGATGGCGTGGATGATGGACACCTACTCGATGAACCAGGGCCAAACCGCCACCGGCGTCGTGACCGGCAAGCCGATCACGCTGGGCGGCTCGCTCGGCCGTCGTGAAGCGACCGGCCGCGGCGTGTTCGTGGTCGGCTGCGAAGCGGCCAAGAAGAAGGGCGTCGCCATCGAAGGCGCGCGCATCGCCGTGCAGGGCTTCGGCAACGTCGGCGGGATCGCCGGCCGGCTGTTCCAGGAAGCGGGCGCGAAGGTCATCACGGTGCAGGATCACACCGGCACGATCTATCAGCCGGCCGGCCTCGACGCGTACAAGCTGCTCGATCACGTGGCGCGTACCGGCGGCGTGGCGGGTTTCGAAGGCGCCGAATCGATTCCGAACGACGAGTTCTGGACCATCGAAACCGAAATCCTGATCCCGGCCGCGCTGGAAAACCAGATCACCGAGAAGAACGCCGGCAAGATCCGCACGAAGATCGTCGTGGAAGGCGCGAACGGCCCGACCACCACGGCGGCCGACGACATCCTGGCGGCCAACGGCACGCTGGTGATCCCCGACGTGATCGCCAACGCCGGCGGCGTGACCGTGTCGTACTTCGAATGGGTGCAGGATTTCTCGAGCTTCTTCTGGACCGAGGACGAGATCAACCTGCGTCTCGAACGCATCATGCGCGAAGCGTTCGGCGGCGTCTGGGCGGTGTCGGAAGAGCACGGCGTGACGGTGCGTACGGCCGCCTTCATCGTGGCGTGCAAACGCATCCTGCAAGCGCGCGAAATGCGCGGTCTCTACCCCTGATCGACGCCTTCGGGCGACGATCCACCCGGTGCCGCGGCTACCCGCCGAGGCACCTTCTCGAAGCGGGCAGCGCCGAATCCGGCGC
>NZ_BAAILN010000123.1:0-225 GCF_054589155.1 Burkholderia sp. 3C | reverse complement strand
GCGACGACACGCCGATCGTGAAGGGTTCGGCCAAGCTGGCGCTGGAAGGCGACACGGGCGAGCTGGGCGAAGTGGCGATCATGAACCTGGCCGATGCACTGGACACGTACATCCCGACGCCGGAACGCGCAGTTGACGGCCTGTTCCTGATGCCGGTGGAAGACGTGTTCTCGATCTCGGGTCGCGGCACGGTGGTGACGGGTCGTATCGAACGCGGCATCGTGA
>NZ_BAAILN010000122.1:0-1814 GCF_054589155.1 Burkholderia sp. 3C | reverse complement strand
GATCGCCTTCATATGCTGGTGTTCACGCCGCGCGGCGGCATGGTTCACGTTATCAGCCTTCGAAAAGCCAACTCCCGTGAGGTGAAGAGATATGAGCAAGCAAAAAACCAGCAAGCCGACTGACGACAATCCGGCGTGGACGGATGCCGACTTCGCGCGCGCGCGACCGGCTGAAGACGTGTTGTCCGAGTTGTTCGGCAAGGAGGTTGCGGCCAAGTTGACGAAGCCGCGAGGCCGGCCGAAGTCGGTCAATCCCAAGATGCCGCTCAAGCTGCGGATCGATCCTGACATCGTGGATGCCTACAAGGCCCAGGGCGATGGATGGCAAACACGGATGAACGATGCGCTCAGGGACTACGCGAGATCACACGGCATGATGTGAGGTTGTGCGTCTGGCGTGGCCCGCTCAAGGCGACACGCCTCTCTTGAAACACAAATCGCAGCGGACATCGATGAGGTGGTGCAGCAGTTCTCACCCTGCTGGCCCGCAAGGCTTATCGCACCGCCATCAACGGGATGATGTCCGCGCGGGCTTTGAGCCGGTCGAGGTGATCCCCCCAAGCCTGCATCATCCGCTTGCGTTCCGGCATGTATTCTGCGTGGACATACGCCGCCGTCACCTGGTTGCGCTCCGCGTGAGCCATCTGTCGCTCCACAACATCCCTGCTGTACCCAAGCTCACGCAGCACTGTGGCGGCCAGCCCGCGAAAGCCGTGCCCGGTCATCCGTGACTTGTAGCCCATGCGGTACAGCGCATAGAGCATCGTGTTGTTCGAAATGTGGCTCCGCCCCTGCACGCTGTAGAACACGAACCTGTGCTGCCCGTTCATTGCCCGAAGCTGCGCGAGCACGTCGAGCGCCTGCCGTGACAGCGGCACGATATGCGGATCGCGCATCTTCATGCGCTCGGCCGGAATGCGCCACTCGGCTGCGGCCTCATCGAATTCCGCCCATTCCGCGTGAATCATTTCCTTCGTCCGGACGAAGGTGAGCGCCATCAGACGGAGCGCTAGCCGGGTAACGAGGTCACCTTGGTAGGCGTTGATGTCGCGCATGAGCTGAGGGATCTCCGTCACCTTGACGCGCGCCATGTGCTGCACGCCCGGCCCCTTTCGCAGAACGGACTTCGCGTCGATATCGGCGGCCGGATTTCTGTCGCAGCGTCCCGTCATGATTCCGTACTGGAACACGGCACGGGATCGCTGAAGTATCCGCTTGGCCGTCTCCCGCACCCCGCGCGCTTCGACGTCCCGGACGAGGGCGAGCATCTGCGGCGCGTCGATCTCGGCGATCGGACGGCTCCCGATCTTCGGGAACACGTCCACTTCCAGCGAATGCATCACCTTGTCGGCGTAACTGTCCGTCCATGCCAGGCGCTGCGAGTCATACCATTCGCGCGCCACGATCTCGAACAGGTTGCCGGCTTCCGCTTCCGCCGCTTGCTTCGCATCCTTGCGCGCCTGGCTCGGATCGATCCCGGCTGCGAGTTGCTGGCGTGCGTCGTCGCACTTTCGCCGCGCTGCTGCCAGCGACACGACGGGGTACACGCCCAAGGCGAGCGTCTTCTGTTTGCGCTGGAAACGATAGGACCAGCGCCAGTATTTCGAGCCGTTCGGTTGAACCAGCAGGAACATGCCGCTGCCGTCCATCATCTTGTACGGCGCGGCCTCGGCTTTGGCGTTCCTCACTCTCAGGTCTGATAGGACCATGTGTTGGTATCTCGGTTGTTGGTATCGGCAGGTACCAACAAAAAATACCAACAAAGGTGCTCGCTGTCTTTGAGCAAAGTCTGATAACGCTGGGGGCTAAAAGCC
>NZ_BAAILN010000121.1:23820-41363 GCF_054589155.1 Burkholderia sp. 3C | reverse complement strand
CCGGGCGCGGTGTTCGCGCCCGGCGCGGACCGGCTGTCGGCCTATTGCCGCTTCAATGTGGCGTATCTGTCGGACAAGCGTTTCGTGGCCGCGCTGAAGGCGGTGTCGCCGGGATGACGCTGCCCCCACGAGCGCTGGCCGGCCGATTCAGCGCGCCGTCGCGCGGCGCAGCGCGAACGCGCCCGCCGCGCAGGCCAGCATCGCCACGCCGGCCAGCAGGAACGCATCGCTGTAGGCCATCAGCAGCGCCTCGCGCGTGACGTGCCGATCGATCAGCGCGAGCGCGAGACGATGCACGCCGCTCGTGTCGTCGAGCGGCAGCGCCTGCGGCCGCGCCCGATGCAGGCCGTCGATCGCGCGCGTCAGCGCGGCCATGCGCTCCTGGTAGGCGGCCGAGAACGGCGTGACGGCCTCGCCGATCCGCATCGCATGAAGCTTCTCGCGCTCCACCACGATCTGGCTCGCGATCGCGATGAACACCGCGCCGCCCACGTTGCGCACCATCGTGAACACGCCCGAGGCCGAGCCGAGCTGCGCCTTCTCGATGCCGTCCACCGCCATCACCGACAGCGCGATCACCACCAGCGACTGACCGACGCCGCGCACCACCAGCGACGGCACGATCACGTTGGCGGCCGAATCGGCATCGAGGTGCATGTTCATCAGGCAGCCGGCCGCGACCAGCGCGAAGCCCGCCACGATGGTGGCGCGTGGCCCGACCCGGCGCATCAGCGGCGGCGTCAGGAACGACATCGCGAACTGCACCAGCCCGTACGGGATCATCGCGAGGCCGATGTCGCGCGCGCTGTAGCCCTGCACCTCGGCGAAATAGTTCGGCACCAGAAACACCACGCCGAACACCACGCCGCCGAACAGGAACTGCATGAGGCTGGCCAGGCCGAAGTTGTAGCGGCCGAGCAGCCGCAGGTTGATGAACGGATCGGCGCGCCGCAATTCGATCGCGACGAACGCCGCGATACCCGCCGCCGCCAGCACCGACAGCAGCACGATGCCGCCCGACGCGAACCAGTCGTGCCGCTCGCCCTCCTCCAGCACGATCTGCAACGCGCTCAGGCCGACTGCCATGGTCGCGATGCCGCCCCAGTCGGCGTTTCGCAACTGCCCGGGCTCGGTCGGCACCGGGCGGATCGACCACGCGATCGCCGCCACCAGCGCGATCGCGGTGGGCACCTGAAGGTAGAAGATCCAGCGCCACGAATAGGTGTCGGTCAGCCAGCCGCCCAGCGACGGCCCGGCCGCCTGCGCGACGTTGTTGGCGATCGCGAACAGCGCCATGCCGAGCGGATGGCGCGACTTCGGCAGCTCGGTCACGATCAACTGGAACGACAGCGGAATCAGCACGCCGCCGAACGCGCCCTGCAACGCGCGCGCGGCGATCATCGCGCCGACGTTCGGCACCATCGAGCAGGCGATCGAAAACACCAGAAACCCCGACGCCCCCACCAGCAGCACGCGGCGCGCCGAGAACACGCGCACCAGCCAGCCCGTCAGCGGAATCACGACGATCTCCGCGACGAGATAGGCGGTGGTAATCCACGAGCCTTCCTCGAAGCTCGCGCCGAGCGAGCCACGAATATCGGGCAGCGAGGCGTTCGTCACATGCACGTTCATGCCGGCCATGAAGCAGCCCACCACGCCGCCGAGCACCGCCACCCAGGCGCGCAGCGAAACGGCCTCGTGGCCGCCGCCGGCCGCGCTCACGGTTGCGCTCCGTGCGCGCCGGCCTCGCCGCCGCCGCGCGTATCGACATGCGCGATCACCGACATGCCGGGCCGCAGCACCACGTCGCCCGGCAACGCGTCGACGGCGATCTTCACCGGCACGCGCTGCACGATCTTCGTGAAGTTGCCGGTGGCGTTATCGGGCGGCAGCAGCGCGAACTGCGCGCCGGAGCCGGGCGCGATGCCCACCACGCAGCCATGCAGCGCGCGGCCCGAATAGGTATCGACGTCGAGCCGCACCGCCTCGCCCGCGCGCATCGCGGCGAGCTGCGTCTCCTTGAAGTTCGCCACGACATAGCTTTCGTGCAGCGGCACCACCGCCAGCAGCGGCGTGCCGGCCTCGACGTATTGCCCCGCGCGCACGCCGCGCTGCCCCACCACGCCTTCGCGCGTGGCGCGGATCCGCGTGTGTTCGAGATCGAGCCGGGCCAGCGAAAGTTGCGCCCGTGCAGCAGCCAGCCGGGCCTGCGCCGCGCCGATCGCGGCGTCGGCTTCGGCGCGGCGGCGACGCAATACTTCGCGCTCCTCACCTTGTGCGCGGGCGGCGGCCTGCGCGCCGGCCAGCAGGCCGCGCGTCTTCAACGCCTCGGCGCGCGCCTGTTCCCAGCGCTGGCCGCTGGCGGCCTCGTCGGCCAGCAGCGCGCGATAGCGCGTCGCGTCGGCCGCGCGGCGGTCCGCCTCGGCGCGCGCCACCTCGACATCGGCCTGCGCCTGCGCGATCGCGCTGCCTTGCCGCGCGATGCGGGCGTCGAGCGTGGCAGCCGCCGCGTCGGCTTCCTGCCGGGCGGCCTCGGCGGAGGCCACGGCCGCCTGCGCCGCGTCGAGCTTCGCGCGGAAATCGCGGTCGTCGAGTTCGACCAGCACGTCGCCGCGCGCCACGCGCTGATCGTCGTCCACGGCGACGCGCGTGACGTAGCCCGACACGCGCGGGCTGACGGTTACCACATCGGCGCGCACGTAGGCGTCGTCGGTGCTTTCGACGAAGCGCGCGACGCGCCACCAGTGCCAGCCCCAGGCCAGCAGCGCGATGACGGCCAGCGCGCCGCCCGCGATCAGCCAGGTGCGGCGGGCGCCCGCGAAGCGCGCGGGTGGCGCGACGGGTTCGGTGTGCGGCGCGATGTCGGGGTTCTGCTCGGTGGTCGTGCTCATGTCGGCGTGAAAGTGTGCGTGGAATCGGATCGATGAAGGAAGGGAAACGGCGCGGCGATCACGGCTGCCAGCCGCCGCCAAGCGCCTTGAACACGGCGACCTGATCGAGCGCGAGCCGCTGCGAGGCGGCGGCCAGCGCGGCCTCGTCGGCGATCAGGCCGCGCTCGGCGTCGAGCACGTCGAGCGAATCGGCCGCGCCCTCGCGAAACGCGCGCTCGGCCAGCGCGAACGCGCGCGCGTGTTCGTCGCGGGCCGTCTGCAGCGCGTCGCGGCGTTGCCAGGCCGCGCCGTAGCGCGCCAGCGCCTGCTCGGTGTCGCGCAGCGCGCGCAGCACGTCGGCATCGAACGCGGCGCGCGCGCCGTCGTCGTCGGCGCGGGCCGCGCCCAGTTGCGCGCGGCTCGCGGCCAGGTTCGGGAAATGCCAGTTGATCAGCGGCCCGACGCCCCACGAGATCGCGTAGCGGTCGCCGAGCGAGGCGGGATCGCCCGAGGTCGACAACCAGTTCACCGAGCCGCCCAGCACGATCGACGGATAGAGCGCGGCCTGCGCCTCGCCCACCCGGGCATGAGCCGCCGCGAGCCGGCGCTCGGCCTCGCGCAGATCGGGGCGGCGGCGCAACAGCGCCGCGCCGTCGCCCACCGGGAACGGCTGCGCGAGCCGCGGCGCGCGCCGGCACTGTACGGCCGCCGCCGGCACCTCGGCGGGCGGGCGGCCGGTCAGCACCGCCAATTCGTAGAGCGACGCGCGGCGTTCGCCTTCGAGCGCGGGCAGCTCGGCACGCGTGTCGTCGGCCAGTGCGCGCGCCCGCGCGACCTCGAGCCGCGACACGAGGCCGAGCGCCTGCTGGCGCGCCGTCAGCGCCGCGACGCGTTCGGCCACGCCGAGCGAGCGCTGCGCCACGTCGATCCGTTCGCCGTAGGCGCAGGCGCTCGCGTAAGCGCCGGCCGTGTCGGCCGCGATCGTCACGCGCAACGCGTCGGACGCGGCCTGTCGCGCCTCAGCGTCGGCGTGCGCGGCCTCGACCAGATGGCGCACGCGGCCCCAGAGGTCCAGTTCCCACGACACGCCGAAGCCCGGCGACCAGCCGAAGCGCGTGGCGGCGCTGCCCGTGTCGCGCGCCGACGCGACGGTCTGGTCGGCCGTGTGGCGGCCGTAGTCCACGCCGAACGACGCCTGCGTCGCGGGCAGGCGTGCCGCCTCGGCCTCGCCGAGCAACGCGCGGGCACGCTGCACGCGGGCCGCCGCGACGGCGAGGTCGCGGTTCTGCGCGAGCGCGTCGCGAATCAGCGCGTCGAGTGAGGGGTCGTCGTAGAGCCGCCACCAATGGTCGGGGGGCGCGGCCGGGCGGGTTTCGGGAACGGTGGCGGCCGCATCGAACGGCGCGTTGCGGGCCGCGTCGGCCACCGGCGCGCGATACGGCGCGGCCGGGGCGCAGCCGGCCAGCGCGGCGGTCAGTAAGCTCGCAAGCACGGCGGTGAGCGCGGCGGGGCGCGGCACGAGCGGGCGCGGAATCGCGGTTTGCGCGGTTTGCGCGGTTTGCGCGGTTTGCGCGGTTTGCGTGGTCGGCGTGGTCGGCGTGGTCGGCGTGGTCGGCGTGGTCGGCGCGGTCGGCGCGGTCGGCGCGGTCGGCGCGGTCGGCGTAGCCGACGCGGCCTGCGTGGCCTGCGTGGTCGGCGTGGTCGGCGTGGTCGGCGTGGTCGGCGTGGTCGGCGTGATCTGCGTGGTGTGCGCGGTCGGCGGACACGGCGAACACCACGACTCGAAACGAGCGGAACAAGCGGATGACACGGGCAATGGCCCGTCGGAAGACATCGGAAACATGGCGGCAGCGCTCGTCGCAAGCGGTTGAACGAAAACAGTCGGGCCATGCTAAGGTCGCGGCCTGACGTCAGTCGCACGCGCAATGTGCATTCATCGTCGCGAAATGGACACATGAACGAATTTTTCGAAGCGCTCGATGCCCGCGAGAAGGCGCATCAGATCGGCGTGATCGCCACCGACATGCCGGCCGGCGCGTCGATCCCGAGCCATATGCACGTGCAGGCGCAACTGATCCACGCGATCGAGGGCGTGATGATCGTGCGCGCGGAGGC
This sequence comes from Burkholderia sp. 3C, assembly GCF_054589155.1. NCBI lineage: Bacteria > Pseudomonadati > Pseudomonadota > Betaproteobacteria > Burkholderiales > Burkholderiaceae > Burkholderia > Burkholderia sp. 3C. The sequence goes on along the minus strand of NZ_BAAILN010000121.1, from coordinate 36,378 downwards.
GGGAAGCTGGGTGGTGCCGCCGGGGCGGGCGGTGTGGGTGCCGGCCGGCATGCATCACGCGATCGACATGGCGGGCGACGTACGCATGCGCTCGCTGTTCGTCGCCTATGAGGTGCGCCCGGGGCTGCCGCGCGATTGCCGCGTGATCGAGGTCGGCGCGCTGCTGCGCGAGCTGATCGCCGCCGCGCACGGCCTGCCGTGGGATTGCGACCTGAACCGCCGCGCGGGCCGGATGCTGGCGCTGATCCTCGACGAGCTCGAACTGGCCCCGCCGCTCGCGCTGCATGTGCCGATGCCGCACCATCCGGCGCTGGCCGCGCTGTGCACGCAACTGATCCGGCATCCGGCCGAGCCGGTCACGCTGGAAGGCTGGGCGCGCGCCGCGCACATGAACGCCCGCACGCTGGCGCGCACGTTCGCGCGCGAAACCGGCATGACGCCGGGCGCGTGGTGGCGGCACGCACGTCTGCTGTTGAGCTTGCCGCGTCTGGCCGCCGGTGCGTCGATTCTGGAGCTGGCGCTCGAACACGGCTACGACAGCCCGAGCGCGTTCGCGGCGATGTTCAGGAAGGTGTTGGGAGTGGCGCCGAGCGAGTATTTGCGGCGTGCGTAGGCGCGAGCGCGGCAGCGGAACCAGGCGCGGACGATCTGACCGAAGGGGAGGCGGCGCGCAACGATCGGAACGATCGGCGCCATCGATGCGAAGCGATCGGCGCGAAACCGGCATGTTGCCGGCCCCGCGCGATGCGAGAACTGCGTTCCGCCGGCGAACTCGCGGGGCGAAACGGACTGAATGGGGCCGTGGCGCGAATCAGGCCCTGCTGCGCCTGTTGCTGCGGTGGCCGACCGTCGAGCGGTTGCCGGAGCGGCGAATCCTGTCAGCGGGATTCGCCCCGGCGGGACGATCGGCACGCGAGCATTCGCGTGACCGGCATGCGTGAGTCGTCAGGACTCACGCGGAACCCGGCGACCAGCATGCCGGGTTCGAACGCGGCTCCGGCTCGGAGAGTTCGACGCACCGTCGCAGCTGTGCGCTGCGCCGCTCCGCATCGACCTGCCGGCGGCCGGGCCGCCCGCCATTACATGCGGCGGTGTGCTTCGGCGATCAGTTCGCAGGTGCGAACGTGCAGTTCCCAAGCGCGTGCCAGATTGCTGCGCACTTGTGCGAACCATTGAGCCAGGACGGGGGTGGATGCAGTTGCTGCTTTCATGATGACCTCGGGTTAATACCTAGGGAATAACCCGCATTATACGGAACACTCGCTGCACTGCAACAGGCATTGTGCTTTTCGCAACAACTGCCGCGCGACCGAGCGCCGCAGGCTGTGCCGACGAATCCCAATCGACTCCAACCCCATAAAAATCAAGGCGTTATGACATAGCGCCACGCTGCCCTTGCAGCAGCGCAACAAGCTTAGACGAGACAAAAAAGGAAGGGAACCGGCCGGCCGCGCCGAATTTTGAACGACGCGGGGGCGTCAGCCGAGCAGCCGGCGTGCGATCTCGCGCGCCGCGAACATCGCCTCCACGCGACTGCCCGCGATCTGCCGGGCGATCGCGTTCAGATCGCCGGAATCGGGCTTGCCGATCAGCGCGTAGGACAGACTGCCCTGCCGCCAGGTCACCACCGACATGCCGTGCATCTCGCGCTGGGAGATCGCCTGATCGGGCCGCGCGTCCTTCATGACGCACAGTGCGACCGGCGTGCCTTGCGCCGGCAGATAGGCGATCTGCACGAGCGGCTTGCCGTCGTAGCGCAGGCGGTCGACCGATTTGAACGTCAGCCCCGCCGAGGCCAGGTCGGGCACGCGCACGGCGATGCCGTCGTCGCTGCGAATCGCGCCGATGATCCGCGCCGACACGGCCGGATCGGGCTGGACATCGGCCAGCGTCTCGCGCGTGTAGAACTGCTGATATTCGGCCGCGACGCTGATCCACGGCCGCTTCACGCCGGCTGCCGCGAGCGGCGTGTCGCCACCGCCCAGCCCGCCCGCCGCGAATTGCTGCACGAGCCCCGCGCAGAACGCGCCGGCGACGAACGCCGCCGCGAGCCACAGGGCCGGGCGCGGAATGCGGCGCTTGGCGAACGGGAGTACGACGCCAGACGTGGCGCTGCCCGGCTGCGCTGCTTTGGAGTGCGGCGTTTCGGGTTTCGGTGCTTCGAGGTGCGGCTGCGGCGCCTCGGATTGCAGCGTTTCCGATTGCAGCGCCTCGGATTGCGGTGCTTCGACGTGCGATGCCTCGGGCCGCGATGCGTGGCGGTACGGAGCCTCGCCCTGCGATCCAGCCCCTGCTTCCTGCCCCGATTTCTGCCTCGATTCCTGCCGCGCCTGCTCCGGCTGCTGCCGGGCCGCGCTCGCCATCGCCTCGATCCGCAAGCGCAGCGCATCGGGCAGCGGCGGCAGCGATTGCGCCGCGAACGCCTGGCGATACGGCAAACGCGACGCGCGCAGCCGCGACACCTCGTCCCGCAAGGCCGACGATTCGGCCAGCGCCTGTTCGACCGACGCCGCGGCGGCTGGGCTCAGCTCGCCGTCGGCGTACGCGATCAATGTGCTGTCGTCGGGTTTCATCTGGCGCAAGTGTCGTGGCACGCGGGTTGGCCGCGGCGCGTCGTTAGCAGATCGCTATGATACGCATAGTTCAGACCTATCGCCGCCCGGCCCCCGCGCGGCGCTCAGGCGCGCGGAGCAGGCGCGGCCACCTCGGCCGCGCCGATCGTGGCCGGCGCCGGGCCGTCGTAGAGCTGCTTGCCGAGGCCTTCGAGGTTCACATCGCCGGGCGCGGCGATCAGCGCGTAGCCAAGCTGGCCGCGCCGCCACGCCACCACCGACATGCCGTCCACCTGCTCGCTCGACGGCGCCGCATCGCCCTTCGCATCGCGCAACACGCACAACGCCACCGGCTTGCCCTGCTTCGGCAGATAGACGATCTGCACGAGCGGCTTGTCATGGAAGCGCAGCCGCTGCACGCGCTTGAAGGTCAGGCCCTGGCTGCTCAGGTCGGGGATCTGCACCGGCAGGCGGTCGACATTCTGGATGTCCGCCACCGTGGCGGCCGTCGCGCCGGCGTCGGGTTGCAGCGATGCGATCGTATCGCGCACGTAAAGCTGCTGATAACCGGCGGCAGCGCGAATCCACGGCGCCATGCCGCCCTGGCTCGCCACCGTGGCCAGCCCGGCGCCCTCGCCGCGCAGCGTCGGCAGGAATTGCAGGGCCAGCCCGCAGCAGAACGCGCCCGCCACGAACGCGACGGCCAGCTTCGGCCACGTGAACGCGGCCGGCTTCGGTGCGCGCGGCCGCAGGCGGTGCACGTTCGGCCCGAGCGAGGCTTCGGGTTCGTCGGCAGCCGGCGCGGCGGCGGTCGCGGCCGAGGCTGCAACCGCCTCGGCTGCCGCCTCGCGATGCCGGCGAATCATGGCCTCGACGTTGCGCGTCAGCGATTCGGGCACGGGCGGCAGCGACTGCTGCCCGAACGCCTCGCCGTACGGCAGTTGCGACGCGCGCAGCAGGGCCACGCGCGCCGACAGTTCGTCCGATGCGCCGATCGCCTGTTCGATCTGCGCGGTATCTTGCGGCGAGAGTTCGCCGTCCACATAAGCCAGCAGGCTGGCGTCGTCGGTCTTCATCGCGCGGCTCGTTTTGGGGGGGAAGCGGCCGCGTCGTCGCGCGGTCCGAACTGGGCGCCGATGGTCTGTCGCGCCCGCGACAGCCGGCTCATGACGGTGCCGATCGGCACCTCGAGCACGTCGGCGGCCTCGGCATAGCTGAGGCCCTCGACGGCCACCAGCAGCATCACGATCCGCTGCGCTTCCGGCAAGCGCTCCACGGCGGTGATGATCTCGCCGCTCAGGAGCATGTCTTCGGGATTGCGCGCGCCGGGATCGGCGACCGTTTCGAGGAAATTGTCGTCCCACTCCATGCTGGAACGGCTGCGCACGCTGCGCGCGCGCAATTCGTTGATCCAGGTGGAGTGGACGATCGAGAACATCCAGCTCAGCGGCGCGGTGCCTGGCTGCAACTGGTGAGCGCGTTCGAGGCCGCGCACGCAGGCACGCTGGAGCACATCCTCCGCGTCGTGCTGGTTGCCGCACAGGCGCAGCGAGAAGGCCCATAGCCGCGGCAACATGCCGGGCAGCAGATTGGGCAGACTCTCGACATCTGCTGTTGACATGATGGCTAACTGAAAGCGAGGTTGCCGGCTGGCACACCGGCCGGAATCCGGCTGCTGGCGAGCCGGAGGAATAGGCTGGCGAATTGTACCTCGCCCGATTCCCGCATGCTAAGGCTGGCTGCACGCGCGGCTCGGCGCGCGCGGGCTGACGAGGAATCGTCCGAACGCCTGACGGATTCCCTGTTGCGAGGCAACCGGAAACGGGGTTCGGGCCTATCGGCCGTCGCGGCGCATGAACCCGGCACGCACGCCCGCGTCGGCCGGCCGGCTGGCGACGCGACAGGAGCAGGCCGAACCGGCGCCGGAACCGACGTCATCCTCCGCCGTCACAGCGCCTCCCCCGCCGTCAGCACCGCCCGGATCGCCGTATCGAACGGCGTGCGCCGGCCGATGCCGAGCGCTTCCAGCCGCGACGCGTCGAGATGGCAATCGTACGGGCGCGGCGTCGCATCGCGCGGCTCGGTCACGGCCGTCAGGCGCGGCGCGATGCCGAGCGCGGCGGCGATCCGCACGGCGATCTCGTGCTTGGTCATCGGCTCGTCGCCGGACCACTGGCACAGCCCCGTCACCGTCTGCCCGGCCGCGTGGCGTGCGGCCAGTTGCGCGATCACGAACGCGACGTCGGGCGTCCAGGTCGGATAGCGGATCGCCCAGGCGTCCATGTCGACCGGCGCGGCGCCCGGCCGCGACGACGCCACGATCGCCGGCACCAGGCTCGTCACGGCCGAATCGGCCCAGGTCAGCGCCGGGCCGAACAGCAGCGGCAGGCGCAGCGCGCAGGCGCGCGGCGAGGCCGCCAGCAGCGCCGTCTCGCCGTCGGCCTTGCTGCGGCCGTAGGCGTTGAGCGGCGCGGGCGCGTCGGTTTCGCGGTACGGCGCGGCGCGGCCGTCGAACACGTAATCGGTGGACATCGCGAGCGTCCATGCGCCGCCGGCCTCGGCGCGCGCGGCGATCTCCGCCGGGGCCGTCACGTTGATGGCGCGCGCCGCCTCGGGCTGGCGCTCGCACACATCGGGCCGCCGCTCGGCCGCGCACACGATTACCGCGTCGGGGCGCTGCGCGTCGAAGAAGCGGTCGAGCGCGCGCGGATCGAGCACGTCGAGCGGCGTCAGCGCCTCGGGCGCGAGCCCGGCCAGGCGTGCGGCGGCCTGCGCGGTCGCGCTGCCCGGATCGCGGACGGTGGCGACGAGCTGCCATTCGCGGCGCGGCGCGAGCGCGGCGGCCACGGCGCGGCCCAGCAGGCCCGAAGCACCGATCAGGGCGAGTTTCATCCGGTGGTCTCCTGGTAGTCCCGCAAGCGGGTGGGGCACTATTGTGCCGGTTGCGGGGGCGGGCGCGTGTGGCAACGGCCTTCCGTTTTTCGCCGCCAATCATCGTCGAACCGCTCCCGCTACGGCCCCCCCTGCGATCGCCCTATCCGCTGCGGCCACTGTCAGACGTCTTCCCTCAACACCTCGACAAAGGCCCGCCTCCGCGATCGCCCCATCCGCCACAACCACCGCCGAACGCCTTCCCTCAAACCGCCCCCGCCCCAGGCCCACCCCGTGCGACGGCCCCCCGCCCAAGCCCGTCCCACCGCACTTCCCCGCCCCCACCACCGCGACTTTTGCGCGGGGCCAGACCACAACAAGGCAAAATACGGGTTTTTCGAGACTGCACCGGTCTCGTCCCGTCCCTGCCGGCAGCCCGCGCCGGCGCGCCTCATGCGCGCGCCGCCCGGCCTGCCCACCGGAGTTGCATGACATGCCTGAATCGAATCTGTCCTTCGCTGGTCGCCTGTCGGTGGCCATCGGATCGTTCTTCGCCATCCTCGGCAGCGGCAAGCTCGCCGCCGACGTGCGCGACCTGCGCAACGGCGTTGCGCCCGCCGCCGCCCCCGTCGCACCCAAAGCGCCCGAACCGGTCGCAGCCAAGCCCGCCCCCGCCCCGCAACCGCCCGCGCCCGTAATCCAGGCCGCCAGCCCCGACGCCGCGCTGCAACTGCTCGGCCTGCTGCAGAAGAACGCGCGCCTCGTGGATTTCGTCGAGGAAGACATCGCCGCCTACGCGGACGCCGAAATCGGCGCGGCCGCGCGCCTCGTGCACGAAGGCTGCCGCGCGACGCTGCGCGAGCACTTCACGATCCGCCCGGTGCGCAGCGAGGCCGAAGGCACGCGCGTGACGCTGCCGGCCGGCTTCGATGCCACCGCCAACCGCCTGACCGGCAACGTGGTCGGCGCCGCGCCGTTCACCGGCACCCTGAGCCATCGCGGCTGGCGCGCCGAGGCCGTCAAGCTGCCGAAGCTGGTCGAATCGCACGATGTCTCGGTGATCGCGCCGGCGGAGGTGGAGCTGTGAGCGACCCGCGTTACTCGATCGGCATCGATCTCGGCACCACCCACTGCGCGCTGTCCTACGTCGATCTGGCCGCCAGCGACGGCGACGCCGCCGCGCAGCAGGTGCTGCCGGTCGCTCAACTGAGCTCGCCGGGCGCGGTCGACACGCCCGCGCTGCTGCCCTCGTTCCTGTACCTGCCGCATCCGGGCGAACTGGCCGCGGGCGACCTGACGCTGCCGTGGACGGCCACGCGCGACTACGCGGTCGGCGAGATGGCCCGCAGCCGTGGCGCGGGCACGCCGATCCGGCTGGTGTCGAGCGCCAAAAGCTGGCTGTGCCACCCCGGCGTGGACCGCCGCGCGGCGATCCTGCCGAACGACGCGCCGCCCGAAGTGGAACGCGTCTCGCCGCTCGAAGCTTCGGTGCGCTACCTGACCCATCTGCGCGAAGCCTGGAACCACGCGCACCCCGACGCGCCGTTCGCCGACCAGGACGTGACGGTGACGATCCCCGCCTCGTTCGATCCGGCCGCGCGCGAACTGACGGCCGAAGCCGCGCAGGCCGCCGGCTACACGCGCATGACGCTGCTGGAAGAACCGCAGGCCGCGCTCTATAGCTGGATTCAGAAGAGCGGCGGCGGCTGGCGCAAGGACGTCAAGGTCGGCGACATCATCCTGGTGGTGGACGTGGGCGGCGGCACCACCGATCTCTCGCTGATCGCGGTGGTGGAGCGCGACGGCAATCTCGAACTGCACCGCGTGGCGGTGGGCGAGCACATCCTGCTCGGCGGCGACAACATGGATCTGGCGCTCGCCCACGTGGTGGCGCGCAAGCTCGCCGCGCAAGGCACGCAGGCCGATCCGTGGCAACTGCGCGCGCTGACCTACGCGTGTCGCAGTGCGAAGGAAACGCTGCTGACCGACCGCAGCGTGGAAACGGTGCCGCTGGTGGTGCCGAGCCGCGGCTCGAAGCTGATCGGCGGCTCGATCCGCACCGAACTGACCCGCGCCGAACTCACCCAGATCCTGCTCGAAGGCTTCTTCCCTCAAACCGACGCCGCGGCCCGCCCGACGGTGCGCACGCGCGCCGGCCTGACGCAGCTGGGCCTGCCCTACGCGCAGGACGCGGGCATCACGCGCCACCTGGCCGCCTTCCTCGGCAAGCAGGTCGGCGCGCTGGCCGAACTCGAAGGCCAGCCGTTCGCGGCCGACCCGGCCGCCAGCTTCCTGCATCCCACCGCCGTGCTGTTCAACGGCGGCGTGTTCAAGTCCGAACTGCTGACCGAGCGAATCCTGTCGATCCTGAACGGCTGGCTCGCGGCCGAAGGCGCGGCCCCGGCCCGCCTGCTCGGCGGCGCGGACCTCGACCTCGCGGTGGCGCGCGGCGCGGCCTACTACGGCTACGTCAAGCGCGGCCGGGGCGTGCGGATTCGCGGCGGCACGGCGCGCGCCTATTACGTGGCGATCGAATCGGCGATGCCGGCGATCCCCGGCATGGAACCGCCCATCTCGGCGCTGTGCGTCGCGCCGTTCGGCATGGAGGAAGGCTCGGACGCCGCGCTGCCCGAGCAGGAATTCGGCCTGGTGGTGGGCGAGCCGGTGCACTTCCGCTTCTTCGGCTCGTCGGTGCGGCGTCAGGATCAGGTCGGCACGATGCTCGATTACTGGTCGGCCGACGAACTTCAGGAGCTCGAAGCAATCCAGGCCACGCTGCCGGCCGACGGCCGCACGCCCGGCGAGATCGTGGCGGTGAAGCTGCATGCGCACGTCACCGAGGCCGGCACGCTCGAACTCGAAGCCGTGCCGCGCGGCAGCGGCGAACGCTGGAAGGTGGAGTTCGACGTGCGCGGCGGCACGGACGCCTGATGACGCGATACGTCGTCGGGATCGACCTCGGCACCAGCAATACCGTCGTCGCCTACGTCGAGGCGGGCGGCACGCAAATCCGCGTGTTCGAGGTCGAGCAACTGGTGGGGCCGGGCGAAGTGGGGACCGCGCCGCTGCTGCCCTCGTCGCGCTATCACCCGGCGGCCGGCGAACTGGCCGCCGACGCGCTGGCGCTGCCGTGGGGCGGCGCCAGCGAGCCGGCCGTGGTCGGCCGCTTCGCGCGCCAGCTCGGCGCGCAGGTGCCGGGCCGCCTCGTCAGCAGCGCCAAGAGCTGGCTGTCGAACGCCTCGGTGGACCGGCTCGCGCCGATCCTGCCGTGGGGCGCGCCCGACGAGGTCGCCAAGGTTTCGCCGGTGGCCGCCAGCGCCAGCTATCTGGCGCATGTGCGCGCGGCCTGGAATCACCGCTTTCCGGGCGCGCCGCTCGAAACCCAGGATGTCGTGCTGACCGTGCCCGCCTCGTTCGACGACGGCGCGCGCGCCCTGACGCTCGAAGCCGCGCGCGCGGCCGGGCTGCCCACGCTGCGGCTGCTCGAAGAGCCGCAGGCCGCGTTCTACGACTGGCTCTATCAGCACCGCGACGGCCTCGGCGAAGCGCTCGACGGCACGCGCCTGGTGCTGGTGTGCGACGTGGGCGGCGGCACCACCGATCTGACGCTGATCCGCGTGGAGCCCGGCACCCTCGATGAATCGGGCGCGCCGCGCCTCACGCGAATCGGCGTCGGCAATCACCTGATGCTCGGCGGCGACAACATGGATCTGGCGCTCGCGCACCTGGCCGAGCGCCGGCTGACGGGCGCGGATGCACAAGGTACAGCGGGCACGGCGGCGGGATCGCCCGCGCGGCTGTCGGCCGCCAGCCTGTCGCAACTGGTCGAACGCTGCCGCGTGGCGAAGGAGCAATTGCTCGGCGACGACGCGCCCGGCGCGGTGCCTGTCACGTTGCTCGGCGCGGGTTCGAAGCTGATCGGCGGCGCGCGCAGCACCCGGCTCGCGCGCGACGAGGTGGAGCGGATCGTGGTGGACGGCTTCTTCCCGGCCGGCCGCGCCGACGACATGCCGCGCCGCTCGCGCGCGGCGATCGTCGAATTCGGGCTGCCGTACGCGGCCGATCCGGCCATCACGCGGCATGTCGCGGCGTTTCTGGCGCGCTTCGCCGCGCAGTCGCGTGAAGCCGTTGCGGACGCAACGACCGCCCCCGCGGACACCCCGTTCGCGATGCCCGACACCTTGCTGCTGAATGGCGGCGTGTTCCGCGCCCGCGCGCTGGCCGGGCGGCTCGCCGACACGCTAGGCGCGTGGCGCGGCCAGCCGCTCAAGGTGCTCAACAACGATCAGCCCGATATCGCCGTGGCGCGCGGCGCGGTGGCCTACGGGCTGGCGCGCGCGGGCCATGCGCCGAGGATCGGCGGCGGTTCGCCGCGCAGTTACTTCCTCGTGCTCGACGGCGACGACGAGGCAAAGCCGCCAGCCGGCGATGAAAACGGCGACGCCAACACCGAAGCCTCGCCCCCGCGCGGCGTTTGCGTGCTGCCGCGCGGCACGCCCGAGGATCAGGCCGTGCGGCTCGACGATCGCACGTTCGCGCTGCGGCTCGGCCATCCCGTGCAGTTCCATCTCGTCTCGACCGCCGCCGACACGCCGTGGCAGCCGGGCGAGATCGCCGAGCTGTCGGGCAGCGATTTCGTCTGGCTGCCGCCGGTCGCCACCGTGGTGCGCCCGCGCGGCGGCGAGCGCAAGCGCGAACGCAAGGTGCGCCTGCACACCGCGCTGACCGAGGTCGGCACGCTCGACATGCACTGCGTCGCCACCGACGACGACGCGCAACGCTGGCAACTCGAATTCAGCCTGCGCGGCAACGAGAGCGAAGCGCAAGCCGATGGCGAAGCCTCCGGCGAGGCGCGCCATCCCGCGTTCGGGCAGGCCGTCGAGCTGATCGAACAAGTGTTCGGCGCGGCCTCCACGCGCGTCGATCCGAAGGCCGTCAAGCGCTTGCGTGCGCAACTGGAGCAGACGCTCGGCCCGCGTCAGGATTGGGATCTCTCGCTGTTGCGCGAATTGTTCGGCGCGCTGTGGGCGCGCGCGGGCCGCCGCCGTCGCTCGGCCGACCACGAACGGCTGTGGCTGAACCTGGCCGGCTGGTGCATCCGCCCCGGCTTCGGCCATCCGCTCGACGCCTGGCGCGTCGAGCAACTGTGGCAACTGTTCGACGACGGCATCCAGCACGTCAACGACGCGCAGGTCTGGTCCGAATGGTGGACGCTCTGGCGCCGTGCGGCGGGCGGCCTGCCGGCCGAGGCGCAACGGCAGATGCTCGACGCGCTGCACTGGCTCGACACCGCCGCCGCGCAGAAACATCACGGCCTGCCGTTCGATCCGGCGAAACTCGGCACGGCCGACATGACGCGCCTCTACGCCTCGCTCGAACAGGTGCCGGCCGCGCGCAAGATCGCCATCGCCGAAGCCTTGCTCGACAAGCTCGCGCGCACGCCGGGCAACCGGCAGGACTGGTGGGCGATCGGCCGGCTCGGCGCGCGGCTGCCGTTCCATGGCAGTGCGCACGAAGTGGTGCCGCCGGACGTGGCGACGCGCTGGCTCGATGCGATCCTCGCGCTCGACTGGAAGAAGGTGGAACCGGCCATGTTTGCCGCCGCGCAGATCGCCCGCATGACAGGCGACCGCAGCCGCGACCTGCCCGACGCGGTGCGCGCCGCCGTGCTGCAACGGCTCGATGCGGCGCATGCCTCGCCGGCCTGGATCGCGATGGTGCGGGAGGTGGTGACGCTCGACAGCGCCGATTCGGGGCGCGTGTTCGGCGAAGCGCTGCCGGCCGGGCTCAAGCTGCTCGGCTGAAGCGCCGCGCGGCGCACGTGCGGTCGCGCCCTCAGCCGATCCGCGAGGCGTGCCCGGCGATCACGCGCCAGCGCGGCCCGGCCGCGCGCCAGAGCCGCGTGTAGGCGAACTGGCCGTCGATCGGCGTCGTGCCGAAATGGCCAGCCAGTTGCGCCTTCGTGACCGTCACGATCAGTTCGCCGACGCGCTGCGTGCGCGTCTCGTAGATATCGAAGCGATGCAGGCGCAGCAAGCGCGCGCGATGCGCGTCCAGATCGTCGTCCTTCGACAGCACCTGCCCGTCCGGCGCCGTGAACACCAGGTCGTCGTCGATCAGTTCGGACAACGATGCAACATCGTTGGCGAGCATCGCGTCGCGCAAGGCAACTTCGTAGCGCTCGATGATGGCGATGGCGTTCATGGGCAGCTCCTCGTCGGGGCAGGCGGTCAGCGCAGCGTACCCGAATCCGCCGCCCCGGCGGCCCCCTCTCGCATCGGCGGATACCCTGAGCCGCCACCGCCAATGTCATTTTTGACCGGGTATCATCCGGGAAAACCCGAGCCATCCGCCGCCGCGTCCCACCCTCGACGCGGCGCGCGGGCGGCCCGGGCCGATCGCCTCACCGGGCGCATCGCATGCCGGAGATCCCGGCGGGCCTGCGCATCCGGTGTCCATTCAACGCCGGGCTGCCCGCCCGGATATCGGCACACGGCCACAAGCCCGGTTGCCGGCACGGATATCGTCGACCATGATCGCCGCCGCCTGTTCGCGCGTGTTCCATCGCGCCCGTCTGCACGACCCCTTGCTCGCGCGCCTGCGCGGCGCCACCCGCTCGGCGCTCGCCTGTTCGCTCACGGCCAGCCTCGGCCTCGCCTGGGCCGTTCGCCACCACGTTCCGTTGACCGCCGCGATTCCCGCCGCCCTGTTCGCGATGATCGCGCCGCTGTTCCTGCGCGAAGCGCGTTGGTCGGGCTGGCTCGTCACGCTGGCGCTGCTGGCGAGCTGCGCCGGGCTGTCGCTGGCCGCCGGGGCAGCCGTGGCCGAACAGCCGCTATGGCGCGGCGCGGGCTCGCTGCTGGTGGTGTTCGCGGGCGTGCTGTGTCAATCGCTCGGCGCTCGCGCGGTAGGCGCGGCGATGCTGACGCTGGTGTCGTTCTACCTCGGGCTGTATCTGCATCCCGACCCCACGCGGCTGATGCAGATGCTCGGCCTGATGACGTTCGCGCCGGCCGTGCTGGCGCTGGTGGGCCGCGCGCTGATTCCGGTCGAACACGGCCTGCCGCCCGGCGAACGCCCGGCCCGCGCGCCGCTGGCCGCGATGCTCGCGCACCGGCTGCACCACCTCGCCTGG
>NZ_BAAILN010000121.1:20114-23721 GCF_054589155.1 Burkholderia sp. 3C | reverse complement strand
CCCCCCACCGCCGCCGCGCTGCTCGCGATGCTGGCCGGCGGCGCGCTCTCGGAAGATCGCGCGATGTGGGCCGTGATCAGCACGTTCGTGGTGTTTCTCGGCACCACCTCGCACCAGGGCACGCGGGCGCGCGTCGTGCAGCGCGTGATCGGCACGCTCGCGGGCGCGGCGGCCAGCGTGCTGCTCGTCACCGTGTTCGCGCATCAGACCGGCGTGCTGGTGGCCGCGATGATCGCGTCGGTGTTCGGCTGGGCCTATTACATTCTTCATGCGTATGCGCGCGGCGTGTTCTTCATCACGCTGCTGGTGGGCCTGCTGTACGGCACGCTCGGCTTCGCGATCGTGCCGCTCGCGGCCATGCGCATCGAGGAAGTGCTGGCCGGCTGCCTGATCTCGCTCGCGCTGGCCTTGCTGCTGATGCCGTCCGAGGCCGTGCGTGCCGCAGGCACCCAACGCAACGCGCCCGCCGCAGAGCGCAACCCGGTTCGGAACTAGGCGAATACTCGCGCCCGCTCAACACAGACGAATCATCAGCACACCGACACGCTTCACCCGACGCGGCCATTACATCAGGTCATGCCGGCTCCAACAATTTCGGCGTTGTCCGCAGCAAATTGGCTCACTATATTCGAATCGACCCGATGATCGATTCCCCCCGGAACGCCGCCCGCATCGCGGCCAGCCCTTCCGGATGAAGTGTCCACTGCAACCGTGTCGAGGAAGAGTCGTGACGAAAACGAAACGCCTGTGTCAGGCCGCCATAACACTCGCGATCGGTAGCGCGAGCGCCACGTCGGCGCTCGCCGCCGGCCAGATCACCTTCGTGTCGCAAGGCGGCGCGTACCAGGAAGCCCAGACCAAGGCCATTCTCGACCCTGCCGCCAAGCAGCTCGGCATCACCATCGCGCAGGACAGCATTCCCGACGCATGGCCGCAGATCAAGGCGCAGGGCGCCACCGGCAAGCCGATCTGGGACGTGGTCGACACGCCCACCTCGAACTGCCTGCGCGGCGGCGCCGAAGGGCTGATCGAAAAGCTCGACTACACGAAGATGCCGAGCGCCGCGTCGATCCCCGAGAAATACCGCACGCCGTATTCGGTGCCGTACGAGTTCTATTCGAGCGTGATCGGCTACAACAAGAAAACCGTCAAGAAGGTGCCGCACAGCTGGGCCGATTTCTGGAACGTGAAGGGCTTCCCCGGCACGCGCGCGCTGCGCAACGATCCGCAAACCGTGCTCGAAGCCGCGCTGCTCGCCGACGGCGTGGCGCGCGACAAGCTCTATCCGCTCGATGTGGATCGCGCGTTCCGCAAGCTCGCGCAGATCAAGCCCGACATCGCCGTCTGGTGGACCTCGGGCGGCCAATCGGCGCAGTTGCTGCACGACGGCGAAGTGGACATGGAAATGATCTGGAACGGCCGCGCCAGCGCGGTCGCGAAGGACAACCCCGACGTGGCGTTCACCTACGACGACGGCATCCTGCAAAACACCCAGCTGTGCATCCTGAAGAACGCGCCGAACCTCGCGAACGCGGTGCGCTTCGTCGATGCGGCCGTCTCGCCCGACTTGCAGGCGAACCTGCCGAAATACATCGACTACGGCCCCGGCAACCCCGCCGCCTACCAAACCGGCAAGATCACGCCGCAGCGCGCGAGCGAACTGCCCAGCTCGCCGGCCAACGCGGCCAAGCAGGCGCTGCTCTCGGAAGAATGGTGGGCGACGCCCCAAGGCATCCAGGCCAAGGCGCGCTGGCTCAAGTTCATGCAGCAATAAGCGATGTAGCGGCGCGGCACGCGCGAGGCGTGCCGCTTTATCACTTCGTTGCACCCGCAACTTGATGCCGCGCGTTGCCGCATGACGCCGCGCGGCGCTCGTTTCGATTGACTTCGATTCCCGTCATCCGCCCTGCCGCGCGCGCCGAATTGCTACCTATCGCGCCGCCCGGGGCGATGCGCCTTTCCTGCCGGCTTCGATCGTGTACGACTACCTGATACTCGGCGGCGGCTCGGCCGGCTGCGTGCTGGCCGCGCGGCTCTCCGAGGACGCCACCCGCTCGGTCTGCCTCGTCGAGGCCGGCCGCAACGTGTCGGCGGCCACGCTGCCGCCCGACATGCGCAGCCGCTACCCCGGCCGCGCCTATCTCGACACGCGCAACCTGTGGGCGCGCTTGCAAGCCCGCATGAGCGCGCCCGCCGCGTCTCGCCGCTACGAACAGGCGCGCGTGCTCGGCGGCGGCTCGGCGATCAACGCGCTGATGGCCAACCGCGGCGCACCCGCCGATTACGACGAATGGGCAGCGCTCGGCGCGTCCGGCTGGAACTGGGCAAGCTGCCTGCCGTACTTCCGCAAGCTCGAACGCGACGTGCAGTTCGACGGCCCGCTGCACGGCGCGAGCGGCCCGTTGCGCGTGCAACGCGCGCCACCCGAGCGGCTCTCGCCGTTCGTGCGCGGCGTGATCGACGCGCTCGGCCGGCGCGGCCTGCCGCTGCGCGACGACCAGAACGGCCCCTGGCAGGACGGCGCGTTCGTCGGCGCAATCGCCGTCAGCGAGCAGGGCGAACGCATTCCCACTTCGGTGTGCTATCTCGACGACGCCGCACGCGCCCGCCCCAACCTGACGATCACGACCGACACGCAAGTCGAGCGCGTGCGCTTCGACGGCAAGCGCGCGACAGGCGCGGACGTGATTCGCCCCGACGGCAGCCGCGCCACGCTGCATGCGCGGCACGTGATCGTCTGCGCGGGCGCGATCCACAGCCCCGCGCTGCTGCTGCGCAGCGGCATCGGCCCGGGCGAGGAACTCCACGCACTCGGCATCGCGGTGATCGCCGCGCGCGACGGCGTGGGCCGCAACCTGATGGAGCATCCGTCGATCGCGGTGTCGGCGTTCCTGCCGCGCGCGGCGCGCACGCCGTTTCCCGACGAGCATCACGAACAGGCCATCGTGCGTTATTCGTCAGGGCTGCCCGGCACGCCGCCCGGCGACATGCACGGCGCAATCCTGTCGCGTTCGGGCTGGCATTCGGTCGGCTACCGGCTCGGCACGATGTTCTTCTGGGTCAACAAATCGTATTCGCGCGGGCGCGTCACGCTGGCCTCGGCCGATGCGCGCGAGGAACCCGCCGTGGCGTTCTCGATGCTGTCGGATCCGCGCGATCTCGAACGGCTCAAGGGCGCGGTGCGCTTCGGCGCGCAAACGCTGGCCGATCCCGCGCTGGCCGCTCGGCTCGGGCCGCGCTTTCCGTCGAGCTATTCGCCGCGCGTGGCGGCCGTGGCGCAGCCGGGCCGCTGGAACGCGGTGCAGCGCGGCGCGTTGAGCGCACTGCTCGACGTGGCCGGGCCATTGCGCGGCGCGTTGATCGGGCGCGTCGTCACGCAGGGCGTCTCGCTCGCCACGCTGCTCGCCGACGACGCCGCGCTGACCGAGTTCGTCACGCGCTCGGTGGGCGGCACCTGGCACCCGTCGGGCACCTGCCGGATGGGCTCGGCCGGCGACCCGCTGGCCGTCACCGGCGCCGACGGCGCGGTGCATGGCGTGGAAGGCCTCAGCGTGTGCGACGCGTCGCTGATGCCGTCGATCCCGTGCGCGAACACCAACGTGCCGAC
>NZ_BAAILN010000121.1:12338-19985 GCF_054589155.1 Burkholderia sp. 3C | reverse complement strand
CGTGCCGCGCAAGACGCGCGGCACGGCGTTCGATCGATCGGCGCGACGTCAGTCGCCGTAGCCGACCACGCCCTTCACTTCGAGAAACGCCTCCAGCCCCCATTCGGCGTATTCGCGGCCGTTGCCCGATTGCTTGTAGCCGCCGAACGGCGCGCCCGCATCCCAGGCCGGATAGTTCAGATACACACCGCCCGCGCGCAGCCGGAATCCCACGCGCCGTGCGCGCGCCAAGTCGCCCGATTGCACGTAGGCGGCCAGGCCGTATGGGCTGTCGTTGGCGATCGAGATCGCCTCCTCTTCGTCGCGATACGGCAGGATCGCGAGCACCGGCCCGAAGATCTCCTCGTTGGCGATCGTCATGTCGGGCCGCACGTTTGCGAACACGGTAGGCTTCACGTAATAGCCCTGCGTGAGCCCGTCGGGGCGGCCAGGGCCGCCCGCCACGAGTTGCGCGCCCTCGGCCACCCCGGCCTCGATCAGCCGCTGCACGCGCCCGAACTGCACGGCGTTGACCACCGGCCCCATCATCACGCCGGCCGTGCCGGGCGCGCCGACCCGATGCGCGAGCGCTGCACGTCGTGCGATCTCGACGGCCTCGTCGTGACGCTCGGCCGGCACCAGCATCCGCGTCGGTGCGTTGCACGACTGGCCGCTGTTGCTGAAGCAACTGTCCACGCCGTTCTTCACGGCCGTTTCGAAATCGGCGTCGTCGAGCAGCAGGTTCGCCGATTTGCCACCCAGCTCCTGATGCACGCGCTTCACGCCCGGCGCGGCCAGCGTGGCGACCTGCACGCCGGCGCGCGTCGAGCCGGTGAACGACACCATGTCGATGTCGGGATGCGCGCACAGCGCCGCGCCCACGCCCGGCCCGTCGCCGTGCACGAGGTTGAACACACCGGGCGGCACGCCCGCTTCGTGCAGCACCTCGGCGAACAGCGCGGCGTCGAGCGGCGACACCTCGCTCGGCTTGAGCACCATCGTGCAGCCGGCCAGCAGCGCCGGCGCGACCTTGCAGACGATCTGGTTGATCGGCCAATTCCATGGCGTGATCAGCGCAACCACGCCGAGCGGCTCGTGGCAGATCAGCGTCGAGCCCTTGCGGCGCTGCCAGACGAACGTCTCGCTGGTGCGCAACAGTTCCTCCAGATGGCGCCGGCCGAGCCCGGCCTGCCAGTCGGATGCCAGCGCGGGCGGCGCGCCCAGCTCGCGCGACAGCGTGGCCGCGATCTCGTCGTAGCGCCGCAAATACACGTCGAGCACGCGCCGCAGCAACGCGACGCGCTCGGCCGGCTCGGTTTGCGAGAACGTGCCGAACGCGCGTTTCGCGGCGGCCACGGCGCGCTCGACGTCGCGCGCATCGCCGAGCGCCACTTCGGCGTAGGGCTGTTCGGTGCACGGGTCGACGACGGGCAGGCGCGCGTCGCCGAACGGCGCGACCCACGCGCCGTCGATGTAGAAGTTCAGGGCATCGGTCATGCGCGGTTCCGTAGGAGTCCGTGAAAAGGCGAGCGCGCCGCGTTCAGGCCGCCGCCGCGCTCGCCGCCTGATTGCCACCGCGCCGGCTGATCACCATCATCAGCACCAGCGCGAGCGTGATCGCGGTCAGCATGGTGCTGATCGCGGCGATGGTCGGATCGATCTCGTCGCGCAGCGTCACGAACATGCGGCGCGTCAGCGTCTGATTCGGGCCGCCCGATACGAACAGCGCCACCACCGTTTCGTCGAGTGCCTGGATGAACACGAACACCGCGCCCGAGATCACGCTGGAGCGAATCTGCGGCAGCGTGACGGTCAGGAAACTGCGCAGGCGGTTCATGCCGAGGCTGCGCGCGGCCATTTCCTGCGCGTGATCGAACGAGCGCAGGTCCGCGCCCACCGAGATCAGCACGTAGGGCAGGCCCAGCATGGCGTCGGCCAGGATCAGGCCGCCGAGCGTGTTGACATAGCCGAACTGCGAGTAGACGAAGAACACGCCCACCGCCACGATGATGATCGGCACCATCAGCGGCAGCATCAGCACCGTGCGCAGCCGGCGAATCAACGGATGCCGGCCGTGTTCGATCGCGTAGGCCGCGGCCACGCCCACCGGCGTGGCGATCAGCACCGCGCCGAACGAGGCCGCCAGCGTGGTGCGCGCCGCCGCCAGCCATTCGGGATTCCCGAAGAACGCGTGATACCAGCGCAGCGACAGCGACGGCGGCGGGAACGTCATGAAGCGCGTGTCGGAGAACGACATCGGCACCACGATCAGCACCGGGATCATCAGGAATGCGAGGATCAGGATCACCGCGGCGATCAGCAGCGCGCGGGCCAGCGGATTCGGTTTCATTTCGCCCCCAGGGTCTTGTCGAGCGGGATCACGCGGCTGGCCGCATAGAAGATCGCGAACACGCACAGCAGCAGCACCACGCTCACCGAGCTGGCCGCGCCCCAACTGTTGTAGATCTCCACGTTGCGGCTCACCACCATCGACACCATGATCGAGCGGCCGCCGCCCATCAGTTCGGGCGTGATGTAGAAGCCGAGGCAGAGCACGAACACCAGCGTGACGCCGGCCACCACGCCGCCCATCGACAGCGGCAGGAACACCCGCACGAAGTTGTGCAGCGGCGTGGCGCCGAGGCTGGCGGCGGCTTGAGAAAGGTTGCGGGGAATCTTCTGCATGGCCGAATACAGAGGCAGCACCATGAACGGCAGCAGGATGTGCACCATCGCCACGATCGTGCCCAGTTCGTTGTAGGCCAGTTGCAGCGGGCGATCGATCAGGCCGGTGGCCATCAGCACCTTGTTGACCACGCCGGTGCGCTGCAGCAGCACGAGCCATGCATAGGTGCGCACCAGCACGCTGGTCCAGAACGGCAGCACCACCATGCCGAGGATCAGCGCCGTGTAGCGCGGTCGCACCGAGGCGGCCAGGTACGCCACCGGGTAGGCCAGCAGCAGCGTGACGACGGTGACGATCGCGCTCATGCGGAACGTCAGCGCGAAGGTGTCGAGGTAGGGGCCGCTGAAGATGCGGCGGTAGTATTCGAGCGTGAAGCCGCCGTCCTGGCGAATCGACTGCCACGACAGCCACGCCAGCGGCGCGACCAGCAGCAGCACGACCACGACCAGCGCGGGCGCGAGCAACAGCAGCATCGCGCGATCCTCGCGCCGTTGATGATGGCGCGCGGCGCCGGCCTCGTTCGGTCGCATCAATTCGGTATCCGAAATCAGAGTTCTGGCAGTCGCCATCATACCCCCAGCGAATCGAGTATCTGGTACCACGCGGCGACGAGCCTGACGCCCGGCGCGCGCAGCGCATGAAACGGCACCGGCCGCAGGCCGTCCTGCGCGAGCAGCGCGAGATCGGGCCGCTCGCCGAGCGCCAGCGCGGCCGCGTGCTGGCCGATCAGGCTCGCCATCGCCACGCCCGCGCCGTTGTAGCCGAGGCAGAACACGGTGGAGGCGTCGCTGCGGCCGACGTGCGGCAACGCATTGAACGTCATGCCGACGTAGCCCGACCAGCGGTATTCCACCCGCACGCCGGCCAGTTGCGGGAACAGCGCCACCATCGCGCGGCGCAGCGCCTCGAAGCCGGTGTCCTGGCCTTCCTTGCCGAACGCGTCGCGGCCGCCGAAAATCATGCGGCCGTCGGCGCGGCGGAACCACTTCATCATCCGGCGCGTTTCGGTATAGCTGCGGTCGCCCGTCATCAGCGCCGCATCGAGTTCGGCCGGCAGGCGTTCGGTGGCGATCATCGCGCTGCGGAACGGCACGAGTTCGCGTTGATAGTCGGCCGTGGCCGCGCTCAAGCCCGAGTACGCATTGGTGGCCACGATCAACTGCTTCGCGCGCACCGTGGCCGCCGGCGTGCGCAGCGTGACGCCGCCCGGCGTGCGGTCGATCGCCAGCACCGGCGTGCCGGTGTGGATCGGCACGCCGCGCGCCGCCAGGCCGCGCGCGAGGCCGAGCACGTATTCGAGCGGCAGGATGGTGCCCGCGTCGGCGCTCAACACGCCGCCGACGAAGCCCGTCGAGCCGGTTTCTTCGGTGACCTGAGCACGCGAGAGCGCGGTCATCGATGTGTCGCCGAGCGTCGTGCGTACCCATTCGGCTTCGGCCAGACAACCCGCCAGCGCGCGCTCGGTGTGCGCGCAGCGCAGGCTGCCGGTATGCGCGAGCCGTGCGCCTTCGATGCCGAATTCGTCGACCAGCGCCTCCACCGCGCGCACGCCTTCATGCGCGAGCCGATGCATGCGCTTCGCGACGTCAAGCCCGTGACGGCTCGCGATGGTCGGGAACGACAGGCGAAACTTCGACGACACCACGCCGCCGTTGCGCCCGCTCGCGCCCCATCCCACCGGGTTCGCGTCGAGCACCGCGCAGGACACGCCGCGCCGCTGCAACGCATGCGCGGCGCCGAGGCCCGAGTAGCCGGCCCCGATCACCGCCACCTCCACCTGCAGATCGCGGTCGAGCGGCCCCGCGCCGGCATCGGCGTCGAGCACGCCCGAGCGGCCGGCGAGATGACGCCACAGCGAATCAGGCTGCAAAGCGGGCTGCAAACCGGGCTGCGGAGCGGTCGTGGCGGACGGCGCGAGCATGATCAGGCCGCGGCCAGTTCGGCGTCTACCGCGTCGGCGAGCGCGGCGAGCGTCGCGAAGCAGAACGTCGGCGTGGTCACTTCGTTCGGCACCGGCGTGCCGCCGAAGCCCTTCTCGCCCTGGCGGCGCTCGATCCAGCAGGTCGCGTAGCCGAGCTGGGTGGCGATGCCGATGTCGTGATACTGGCTCTGCGCCGTGTGCAGGATCTCGCGGAACTTGTAGCCGAACGCGGCCTGACGCCCGCGGTTGTAGGCGAAGAATTGCGGGTCCGGCTTGGCGACGCCGGTTTCGTCGCAGCACACCGTATCGTCGAACGGATCGCCGAGCGTGTGCGCGTAGGCCGACAGCGCGACGCGGTCGGCATTGGTCATCGCGACCAGCCGGAAGTGCTTGCGCAGGCGCTTGAGCGCGGCCACCGAATCCTCGAACGCAGGCCATTCGAGCACGTCGCGCTGGAACGCGGCGGCCGATTGCGGATCGTCGGGCAGGCCCAGTTCCTTGGCGAGCGACAGGTAGACGCTGGACATCGCGTGGCTGGAGCGGCCCGGGAACGCGGCGCGGCCGCGCAGGTACGGCTCGAAGATCTGATCGTCGGTCAGGTCTTTCGCGGCGGGGCCGCCGAGGCGGCGCACCGAGGCGAGCACGCCCTGTTCGAAGTTGATCAGCGTCCCGACTACATCGAACGTCAGAACCTTGAAATCGGTGAGCTTCATGGCTTGGATCCTTGATGACATGACACGGGTTTCGAAAACGGCACTGCAAACAGGGCGCACCTCTCCCCCGCGGCCTCGCCGGAGCGAAGCGCGTTGCGAGGCATGACGCCGGAAGCGGGGGTGCCCGTCAGGCGGGCACGACGATCGTGTCGCGCGGGTCGAGCACGACGGAAACGGACGCGCCGGGCGGCGGGATACGCTGCCGCGCGTCGTGGTTGCCGGGCTGGCGCAGGCTCAGCGCGGTGCCGTCGGGCAGCGTCGCGAACACGCGCAGGCTTTCGCCCTGATAAAGCACCTCGGTCACGCGCGCGCTGAGGCGGTTGGCCCCGGCCGGCGCGGTGCCATCGTCGATCACGAGTTTTTCGGTCTGCACCGCGAGCAGCAGCTTGTCGCCGCGCGGCAGCGGCGCGCTGGTGTGCAGCACGGCATCGCCGAGCCGCACCGCGTGCTCGCCCTCGCGCTGCACCGGCAGCAGCGTCGCCTCGCCGATGAAGCTGGCCACGAACGCATTGCACGGGCGGTCGTAGAGCCGCTCGGGGGTATCGATCTGCACCAGCTTGCCGTTACGCAGGACTGCCACACGATCGCTCATCGTCAGCGCCTCGCGCTGGTCGTGCGTGACATACACGATGGTCGCGCCGAGCCGCCGGTGCAGGCGGCGCAGCTCGATCTGCATGGTTTCGCGCAGTTGCTTGTCGAGCGCGGAAAGCGGCTCGTCCATCAGGATCAGTTGCGGCTCGAACACCATCGCGCGAGCCAGCGCCACGCGCTGCCGCTGGCCGCCCGACAGCTCGCTGATGCGGCGGCCCTCGTAGCCGGACAGTTCGACCATCGCGAGCGCATCGGCCACGCGGCGCGCCCAGCCCGATTTCGGCTCGCGGCGGGCGCGCAGCGCGAACGCCACGTTCTCGCCCACCGTCATGTGCGGAAACAGCGCGTAGTTCTGGAACACGATGCCGATGTCGCGCTTGTGCGGCGGCGCAAATGTAATGTCGCGCTCGCCCACCCACACGCTGCCGCTGGTCGGCTGCACGAAGCCGCCGAGGATGCCGAGCAGCGTGGTCTTGCCCGAGCCGGACGGCCCCAGCAGCGAAACGAATTCGCCCTGCGCCACGTCCAGCGATACGTCGTCGAGCGCGGCCACCTGGCCATAACGCTTGACCGCCGATCGAATCGATACGCCTGCCTTTACTCTCGCGTCCATCCATCGCTCCCGCTTTGTCAGACCGTGTTGAACAAAATATAGGCGTCCATATTTTTGGCGGCAATTCCCAAATTGTTGGATCGGGCATAACATCAGGTCATGCCGAATCTTCGTCGCAAACTCCCGAGCGCGAACGCGCTGTTCGTCTTCGAAGCCGCCGCGCGCTGCGGAAATTTCACGCGCGCAGCCGAGGAGCTTTACGTCAGCCAGCCGGCCGTCAGCCGCATGCTGTCGCGCATGGAGGATCACATCGGCGTGCGCCTGTTCGAGCGCGTGCACGGCGGCATCGAGCTGACCGAGAACGGCCGCATTCTCTATCGCAAGATCTCCGAAGGATTGAACGGCATCGAAGATGCCATCAGCGAGATCGAGGCCCGCGCCACCGGGGTGGAACCGGTCACCTTGTCGGTATCCACCGCGTTCACCACGCACTGGCTGATGTCGCGCATGGGCCGGCTCAACGCGGCGTTTCCGTCGGTCGATCTGCGTTTTCAACTGATTTCGGGGCGCATCGGCGGCCCGCTCGGCGACGTCGATCTCGGCATGCGCTTCCTGCACGGCGGCGAGCCGGTCGAGCACAGCGTGGCCGTGATGCCCGAGGTGCTGCTGCCGGTGTGCAACCCGCGCTACGCGGAACTCGCACGCGGCGAGGCCTGGCACGAGCATGGCGACACCGTCATCGTCATGGATGCCGAGGAACGCGGCTGGCACACGCGCTACCGGGCGTTCGCCAGCGGCGAGCGCACCGCCGCCCACGTCCTGAGCTTCAACGATTACGCGATCGTCGTGCAGGCCGCGCTGCTGGGCCAGGGCATCGCGCTCGGCTGGGTCAACGTGCTTGCGCACTGGCTCGCGCAGAAGCAACTGGTGCCGGCCGTGTCGGAATTGCAGGTAACCGACCGCCTGTGCTGCCTGTCGTGGGCGCCGGGGCGCCCGCTTCGGCCGATCGTGGCCGAGGTACGCGACTGGCTGCTCGCCGAGATGCACGCCGATCTCGCCGCCGTCGATCTCGCCTATCCCGAACTCGGGCTGGCCGCCGCCATCGCGGCCGGGCCGCGCACGACGGCCTGAGCCCGCGCCGCACAGCATGAAATGCCGTGCGTACCCCTCAAAACAACCGATTCGTACTGTTTAGCAATTTATT
>NZ_BAAILN010000121.1:0-12211 GCF_054589155.1 Burkholderia sp. 3C | reverse complement strand
CGCCGCCCGATGGCGGCGCGCAGCGCCTACGCCCTTCCGACGAGACGCCATCCCATGACAGCCCGCTTCAGCCTGCAGGACCTGATTCGCACCGACAACTTCATCGACGGCCAGTGGACCGCCGCCTCGGACGGCCGCTGCTTCGCCGTGACCGATCCGGCCACCGGCAAGACCATCGCCGCGGTGGCGGACAGCAGCGAGGCCGACGCCCGCGCCGCCACCGACGCCGCCGCCCGGGCGTTCCCGGCCTGGCGCGACGCGCTGCCTGCCGAGCGCGCCGCCGTGCTGCGCCGCTGGCATGCGCTGATCGTCGAGCACGCCGACCCGCTCGGTCAGTTGATCTCGCTCGAACAGGGCAAGCCGCTGGCCGAGGGGCGCGGCGAAGTGATGTACGGCGCGTCGTACGTGGCGTGGTTCGCCGACGAGGCCACCCGCATCTACGGCGACCTGATCCCGCAGCAGCAGCGCGGCAAGCGCATGAGTGCGCGCAAGGAGCCGGTGGGCGTGGTGGCCGCCATCACGCCGTGGAACTTCCCGTTGGCGATGATCGCGCGCAAGATCGCGCCGGCGCTGGCGGCCGGCTGCACGGTGGTCGCCAAGCCCGCCGAGGACACTCCGCTCACGGCCCTGGCGCTGGTGCTGCTCGCGCACGAAGCCGGCGTGCCGGCCGGCGTGCTGAACCTGATCAGCACCTCGCGCGAGCGCGCGGTGGCGGCCGTGGGCGACTGGCTGGGCGATGCGCGCGTGCGCAAGATCACCTTCACCGGCTCGACGCCGGTCGGCAAATATCTGGCGAAGGAATCGGCCGCCACGCTGAAGAAGCTGTCGCTGGAGCTGGGCGGCAACGCGCCGTTCATCGTGTTCGACGACGCCGATCTCGACGCGGCCGTGGCCGGCCTGCTGGCCTCGAAATTCCGCAACGGCGGCCAGACCTGCGTGTGCCCGAACCGCGTCTACGTGCAGGCCGGTGTATACGAGCGCTTCGCCGAGCGGCTCGCCGAACACGTGGCCGCGCTCAAGGTCGGCCCCGCCACGCAGGCCGATTCGCAGATCGGCCCGATGATCAACGACCGCGCGATCGACAAGATCGCGCGCCATGTGGATGACGCCGTAACACGCGGCGCGCGCGTGCTGGCCGGCGGCAAGCGCCTCGCGGAACTCGGCCCGAACTACTACGCGCCCACCGTGCTGGCCGACGCCACCGCCGAGATGCAACTGAGCTGCGAGGAAACCTTCGGCCCGGTGGTGCCGCTGTTCCGCTTCGAGGACGAAGCCGACGCCGTGCGCGCCGCCAACGACACGCCGTTCGGCCTGGCCGCCTATTTCTACAGCCAGGACCTGCGCCGCATCGAGCGCGTCACGCATCAGCTCGAAGCGGGCATCGTCGGCGTCAACGAGGGCGCACTCTCCAGCGAGGCCGCGCCGTTCGGCGGCGTCAAGGAATCGGGCTACGGCCGCGAAGGCTCGAAGTACGGCCTCGACGATTACCTGTCGATCAAGTACGTCTGCCAGGGCGGCCTGGCCTGAATATAGAAAGGCCCGCCGCGCGCCGACGCCGGATCGTCAGCCGTCCTACACTGTCGGCTGGTCCTGTCCAACGGAGGCGCACACCATGCATTACGAGCTGTATTACTGGCCCACCATCCAGGGGCGCGGCGAATACGTGAGGCTGGCCCTCGAAGCCGCCGAGGCCGACTACACCGACGTGGCGCGCGAGAAGGGCGGCATGGCCGCCATGAGCAAGCTGCTCGACAGCGCAACGCTCGAGGCCGTGCCGTTCGCGCCGCCGTTCCTCAAGGCCGGCGAGCACATCGTCGGCCAGGTCGCCAACATCCTGCTGTTCCTCGGCCCGAAGCTGCACCTCGCGCCGAAGGACGAAGCCGGCCGCCTGTGGGCACACCAATTGCAACTGACGGTGGCCGATTTCGTCACCGAGATCCACGACACGCATCACCCGATCGGCTCGGGCCTCTACTACGAGGATCAACTGGCCGAGGCCGCGTGGCGCAGCGAGGATTTCATCGCGAACCGGCTGCCGAAGTTCCTCGGCTACTTCAGCCGCGTGCTTGCGCAGAACCCGCATCGCGGCGCCTTCATGGTCGGCAGCCAGTTGAGCTATGTGGATCTTTCCGTGTTCCAGTTGATCGACGGCCTGCGCTATGCGTTCCCGAACGCGATGGGCCGCGAGGAGCCGAACCATCCGGGCCTGAGTGCGACACACGATCACGTTGCCGCGCATCCGCCGGTCGCGCGCTATCTGGCATCGGCGCGGCGCATTCCGTTCAATACGCAAGGCATCTTCCGCCACTATCCCGAACTGGATCGTTAGCCGCGCGGCGCGATCTTCAGCCCTGCGAAACAGTTTCGACAGGCGTTGGAAAGCGAAATGGACGCCTGTCGAAAGTCTTCGTATAATTTGGAAGTTAACCTTGCAAGTTCAACTTTCTTTTAATACGATACCGTCCATGTCGCCCGCCCAAGCTTCCGACCGCGCGCTCGAATCCGCCGTCTCCGACCTGACCCTCGCCATCGGCCAACTGGTGCGCCGCGTGCGCTCCGAGCTGGGGCCGAGCGAATACACGCTGTCGCAACTGAGCGTGCTGGCACGCCTCGAACAGAGCGGCCCGCTGACCACCGCCGATCTCGCGCGCGCCGAATCGATGAAGCCGCAATCGATGGGCACGCTGGTGGTCGGCCTGGAAACGGCCGGGCTGATCGAGCGGCAGCCGCATCCCACCGATGGCCGCCAATGGCTGATCGCGCTGACGCCCGCGGGCGCGGCCGAGCGCCAGCAGCGCCGCACCGCCAAGCACGCCTGGCTGCTCGAAGCGGTGCGCGAACTGAGCGACGAAGAGCGCCGCGTGCTGGCCGCCGCCCTGCCGCTGATCAAGCAACTGGCCGAGCGTTGACCGCCGGCCGTTCGCAGTCCTTCGAACCGCCTCGCAATCTTTCACGGCGCCGCATTCCGGCGGCGCCGCGCCGTTCCTGGTCCAACCCGTCACCGGCCCCGCGCCGTAGGAGTCTTTCCATGACCGTCACCGTCCTCGATCCGAAAACCGCCCTCGTCGTCATCGACCTGCAGAAGGGCATCGTCGCCCTGCCCATCGCGCATCCGGCCGCCGACATCGTCGCGCAATCGGTCAAGCTGCTCGACGCGTTCCGCGCGAAGCAACTGCCCGTGGTGCTCGTCAACGTGGCCGGTATCCCGCCGGGCCGCAACGAACAATCGCACGGCGGCGGCGCGCTGCCGCCCGACTGGGCCGACCTGATCCCCGAACTGAAGCAGCAGCCGGGCGACCTGCTGGTCACCAAGCGTTCGTGGTGCGCGTTCACCAATACCGATCTCGACGCCAAGCTGAAGGCCGCCGGCGTCACGCAGATCGTGCTGTGCGGCATCGCCACCAGCATCGGCGTCGAATCCACGGCGCGCGTCGCCCATGCGCTCGGCTACAACGTCACGCTCGTCAGCGATGCGATGACCGACCTGAAGGCCGAAGCGCACGCGCACAGCTTCAGCACGATCTTCCCGCGCCTCGGCGAATCCGGCACGACGCAGGACGTCATCGCGCTGCTCGACAAGCACGGTGCCTGATCGCCGATCCGGCGCCGCAGCGCAGGACGCAGCCCCGGCTGCGTCCGCGCGCCTCGATCCGACCATCTGGAAGGTGTGCGCGGTGGCGACGCTCGGCTCGCTGCTCGCGCAACTCGACGCCACCATCGTCAACGTCTCGCTGTCGGGCCTCGCCCACGCGATGCATACCCGCCTCGCGACGATCCAGTGGGTCACCAGCGCCTACCTGCTCGCGCTCACGCTGGCCTTGCCGATGAACGGCTGGCTGGTGGACCGGCTCGGCGCGAAGCGCGTCTATCTGGTCTGCTTCGCCGCGTTCACCGTGACCTCCGCGCTGTGCGGGCTGGCGTGGTCGGCCGGTTCGCTGATCGCGTTCCGCGTGTTGCAGGGCGTGACCGGCGGCCTGCTCGCGCCGATGGCGCAGATGACCATCGCGCGCGTGGCCGGCGCGCAGATGGCACGGGTGGTGGGCTATGCCGCCGTGCCGGTGCTGATCGCGCCGGTGCTCGGCCCGGTGCTGGCCGGCGCGCTGCTCGATTACGCGTCGTGGCGCTGGCTGTTCCTGATGAACCTGCCGATCGGCGCGCTGGGCCTGGTGCTCGCGGTGCGCTTCCTGCCGGCGGACACCCCCACCGGCGAACCACGCCGGCTCGACTGGGCCGGCTTCGCGTTGCTGTCGCCCGCGCTGGTGCTGGTGCTGTTCGGCTGCGAACGCGTCGCGCGCCCCGAGGGCGCCGCCTCGCTCGCGGCGGGCGCGCTGCTGATCGCGCTGTTCCTGCGCCATGCGCGCCGCCTCGGCGCGCACGCCCTGATCGATCTCGCGGTGTTTCGCCGCCCGGTGTTCGGCCGGGCCGCGTTGACGCAATTCGTCTGGAACGGCGCGCTGTTCGTCTCGCAGATGCTGGTGCCGCTCTACCTGATCGACGGCGTGGGCCGCTCGCCCGGCGAAATGGGCTGGCTGCTCGCGCCTACCGGCATCGGCCTGATGATCGCGTTTCCGTCGATGGGGATGCTGACCGAACGCTTCGGCATCCGATATGTTTCGGCCGGCGGCGCGCTGCTCGCGCTGCTTTCTACACTGCCGATGGTGTGGATGCCGCTGCACGGCTTCGGCCTCGCGGTCATGCTGGCCTCGCAGCTCCTGCGCGGCATGGGCCAGGGCGCGATCGGCGTGCCGACCATCACGGCCGCCTATGCGTCGGTGCCGCGCGAGACGCTGCCGATGGCCACCACCGCGCTCAACATCGTGCAGCGGCTCGGCGGCCCGGCGCTGACCACGCTGTGCTCCACCTTGCTGGCCTGGCGGCTCGCGATCCCGGCAGCGGGCGACGGCGCGAGCGCGCATGCGGCCGCCTACGCGTGGGGCTTCGCGATGCTGGCCGCGCTGTATGCGTTGCTGTTCGCGATGGCGCTGCGTTTGCCGGTACGGGTGGCGAAGCGGGCCGACACGCGCGCCTGAACCGGCCCGCGCGAAGCCATGGCGGCAGCGCAGGCTTCACGCCGCCTCGTGTATCGTGGCGGCGTACTCGCCATTCCGGAAGCCCGATGATCCCGATCCGCCCGCGATCGATGCCAGCCAGCACGTCACACGGGGCCGCGCGCCTTCTCGCGCTTGCCCTTGCCCTCACTCCCGCGCTCTGCCATGCCGACAGCGGCAGCCCAGGCGGCATCCGGCTGTTCACCGTGCTCGCGCTGGCGGCCGGCTGGCTGCTGCTGACCGTGTTCCTGTTCACGAAGCTGCGCCGCGCACGCCCGCTCACGCGTTACCTCGCGACCGCGCTGTTCCTCTGCGCACCGCTGCTGTGGCTCGCCGTCACCTATCGCGGCATCATGGCGACCGGCCCGCAAGGCGCGACGCGCGAGGCCGATGCGCCGGTGCAGATGGGTGGCGCGACGTTCCCGGCCGGCAGCCACGTGCAAACGCGCGTCGCCAACGGGCAGCCCGCCGCGATCACGAGCGAACGCGCGGTAGCGCTCGGCACGCTGTCGATTCGCGGCATCGAACATCGCAACGGCGATGCCGGCACCGTCTACCGCGTCACGCTCGCCTTCGATCAAAGCCTCGACGGCTGGCCCTGCGCGGCCATCAGCGAAACCGGCACCCGCGTCGACGTGAGCGACCCGCACGCGCCGACACCGCGCCTGCTGCAATGCCAGCTCGCGAAAACGGTCAACCTCGGCGACATCGCGTGGCCGCCGGCCACCGTCGTCGAACGTGCGCCGGACGGCGCCGGCTGGACGCTGCACTGGTCGCTCGAAACCTACTCGCAGGTCGGCTACGCCAAGGGGTTCTCGTTCAACGTGAACACCATGTCGGGCGACTACGACACCGCGCGCAAGCTCACGGCGTGGCAAGGCCGGCTCGCGGTGGACGACGAGGTCGGCGTGGGCAGCGTGACGTTCGCCGCCAATCCGCAACCCGCGCTGCGCTGGCAACGCGATGACAACAGCGTGCAGGTCACCGGGAAACGCGCGGGCGCGCCCGCCCAGTCGACCGAAGCCTGCATGAAGGTGGCGGCCCGGCCGCTGCGCTATCTGCCGTGCTCGGGCAGCGCACCGGCCAAGACGCCGTAAACGGCAATCGGGCAGCCGGCTCGTGACCGGCTGCCCGATTGATCAGGATCGCCAAACGCCGCCGCGCTTACTGCACGGCCACCGCCTCGCGCGTCTTCAGCGTAAGCGTCAGGTTCGGCAACGCTTCGGCTTCCGCCTTGACCCGCGCCGCGTTCGACAGCCGCCGATAACGCGCCAGCGCCCACAGCGGAAAATACGCCGTGTAACCGTGGTACTTGAGGTAATAGATGCGCGGGAAACCCGGCGCATTGTGCGAACGGTGCCACCAGAAGCCGTCGTCCTGCTGCACCGA
This sequence comes from Burkholderia sp. 3C, assembly GCF_054589155.1. Taxonomy (NCBI): domain Bacteria; kingdom Pseudomonadati; phylum Pseudomonadota; class Betaproteobacteria; order Burkholderiales; family Burkholderiaceae; genus Burkholderia; species Burkholderia sp. 3C. Next base: position 5,774 of record NZ_BAAILN010000121.1, on the reverse strand, counting down.
CATCAGATAGCGAATGCCGCGCTGCACCGATTCCGATTGCCAGTCGCCGAACGCCATCTGCGCGAGCAGCGCCCAGGCCGTGAAGTTCGATGCGCTCTCGCCGCCGTTGGTGCCGGCCAGCGCCGGATCGATATAGCTGTCGTTGGTTTCGCCCCAGCCGCCGTCGGCGTGCTGCCGCGCGCGCAGCCATGCCAGCGCCCGCGCAATGTAGGGCTGCGAAGGATCTTCACCGGCCAGCGCCAGCCCGGCCAGCACGCTCCAGGTTCCATACAGATAGTTGGTGCCCCAGCGGCCCCACCAACTGCCGTCCGCGCGCTGCGCGCCCTTCACGTATTCGATCGCACGCCGGAGCGCCGGCTTGTCCTCGTCGCGGCCAGTCACGCCGAAGCACAACAACACGCGGCCCGACACATCCTCGGTCGGCGGATCGAGCAGCGCGCCGTGATCGGCGAACGGAATCAGGTTCAGATAAAGACGATCGCAATCGGCGTCGAACGCGCCGAAGCCGCCGTTGCGCGATTGCAGGCCGCGCATCCAGTCCAGCCCGCGCGCCACGCCCTGCTCGTACGGGTTGTGGCCCGTGCTGCGCGCCAGCGCGCGGCCGCGCTGATGCAGCATCGCGGCTACCACGGCGCTGTCGTCGATGTCGGGGTAATACGGGTTCTCGTACTGGAACGCCCAGCCGCCCGGCGGCGTCTCGGCCGGCGCGTTCTCGATCCAGTCGCCGCGCAGCTCGGTCACCTGCTTGCCGGCCATCCATTCGTAGGCGGCGGCGATCTTCTCGTTCAGTTGTGCTTCGGAAACTCGCGGATCGGCACGCGTCTCGGGCACCGCGCGCGCCTGTTCGAGCGCCATCGTGGCCCAGGCCGTATCCCACACCGGCGAGAGGCACGGCTGGCAATACATGCTGCCGTCCGGGCGCTCGACCAACAGCTTTTCAAGCGCGCGCTCGCAGTCGCGGCGCAGCGGATGATCGTCAGGATACCCAAGCGCATCCATCATCTGGTAGCTGTAGACGATCGGCGGGAAGATCCCGCCCATGCCGTCCTCGCCGTTCATGCGCTCGGCGCACCACGCCTCGGCGTGACGGATCGCGCGGCGGCGCAGCGCCTGCGGGATCAGCGCATCGGCATGACGCACGGTGCGGTCGATGCCGAGAAACAGGTTGCGCACGAAACCGCCACGCGCGAAGTAATGGCGTTCCTCTTCGGGAGCGACCACGAACAGCTCGCGGATCGACACGCCGCGCGGGTTCTTCGCGCGCGCCTTCAGCGAACACAGCACCAGCAGCGGCACCATCGTCGTGCGCGCCCAGTAGGCGACCTTGTACATCGAGATCGGCACCCACTTCGGGAACAGCACGAACTCCACCGGCATGAACGGCGTGGCACGCCACGGCACCTGGCCGAAGGTGGCCAGCAGGATGCGCGTGAACACGTTGCACTTCGCCGCGCCGCCGAGCTTCAGGATGCATTCGCGAGCGCGCACCATGTGCGGCGCGCTCTCGCTGTCGCCGGCCGCCTTCAGCGCGAAATAGGCCTTCACGCTGGCCGACACGTCGGGTGCGCCATCCACGTAGAGATCCCAGCCGCCGTGGGTCGACAGCCGTTGAATCCCGCGCAGGTAGATCGCCATGCGGGCCTGCCGCGCGTCGTCGATCTTCCCCATGAAATGCATCATCAGGATGTATTCGGCGGTGATCGTCGCGTCGGATTCGAGTTCGAAGCACCAGCTGCCGTCGGCGTCCTGGCGCTGCGCAAGGGCGTCGCGGCCGCGCAAAATCGCGGCATCGAGCATCGATGGCAGAGGAAGAGCGGAATTTTTCATCGGCCGGATCATACCATCCAGCCGGATTGTTTGGATTTGACGGCCGATGTTAAGATGCGCGGATGAATTCCTCCCGGCCTTCCGCGCCCGCCGCGCCGCCTGTCGACCCGGCCGCCGTGCCCGCCTCCTCGTTGCCCGCGCCGGATTTCGTATCCGCTGACGTTGCGCCTCGCGTGTCCGCAGCCGCATCGGCCGCCTCCGGCGAGCGCCCCGCCACCGACGACGCCCGCGGCAACCGCCGCAAGAAAGCCCCCGCCCATGTCCGTTCGCAGTTATTGAGTGCCGCCGCCGATATCGCGGCGGAACACGGCGTGCATGCCGTCACGCTCGACGCCGTGGCCGAGCGCGCCGGCGTCAGCAAGGGCGGGCTGCAATATCACTTCCGCAGCAAGCAGGCGCTGCTGGATGCGCTGTTCGCGCAGACCCTCGAACGTTTCGAGCAGCAGATGCATACGCGCATCGACCGCGATCCGCACCCGCAGGGCGCGAACGCGCGCGCCTACCTGCACGCGGCGATGGCCGAAGCCGCGCCCGCCGCCAGCACCAACCTGCTGCGCGTGCTGGTGTCGTCGATGATGACGGACCCGGACGCGCGCGAACGCTGGGCCGCGCCGATGCGCGAGATCGCGCGCCCCGATCCGCTGCCGCTCGGCGATGCCGCGCGCCTGATGATCTGCCGGCTCGCCGCCGACGGCATGTGGATTTCCGAATTGCTCGGCTATCAGAACCTGTCGCCCGACCTGCGCGAGGAAATCGTTCGCCAGCTCGAGGCGATGACGATGGACGGCGCCTGAGCGCCACGCACCCGCCCTTCCCCTTCCCGCTTTCCCCCTTTGACGGAGTAACACGATGCCTTCCCCGATCCCGTTCGACACGATCCGCGCGATCGCTTTCGATTTCGACGGCGTGATTCTCGATTCGGTCTGGATGAAGGTGAACCTGTTCTTCGAGTGCTACGACGAGCCGATCAGCGATACGCAGCGCGCCGACATGCTGGCCCATCTCGTGCATCACGGCGGCGTGGGCCGCGTCGCGAAGTTCGCGCACTACGAGCAGGTGATCTTCGGCCGCGTGCCGGACCCGGCTGTGGTGCAAGGGCGCGCGCAGCGCTACAGCGAGCTGCTGATGGAGCGCATCGACAGTTGCCCCGAGTTGCCCGGCGCACGCGCGTTCCTCGAAAGCCGGCAGGGCGCGCTGTCGCTGCACCTGATTTCCGGCACCGCCGACGACGATCTGCAGCGCATCACGCGCGAACGCGATTTCGCGCGCTATTTCCGCAGCATCGTCGGTTCGCCCACCACCAAGCCCGATGCGTTCGCCGACGTGCTGCGCCAGGGCGGCTGGCAGCCGGCCGAGGTGCTGGCGATCGGCGATTCGTTCACGGAATTCGACGCGGCGCGCGGGCTCGGCATGCCGTTCGCGGGCATCGTCGCGCCGGGCGAGGAGAACCCGTTCCCGGCCGACGTGCCCGTCTATCAGGATATGGCCGCGCTCGATGCGGCCTGGCATGCCGCCAACTAATCAGCACCGCTGACGAAACCCCGCGCACGGCTTAAACACTCGCACATTCAGCCCCGGCCCCGCGCCGTGCGCGCCTCGATCGCGCGCACCACGGCGGCCATGTCCTCGCCCCCGTGCCCGAGTGCCAGCGTCTCGTCGTACAACGCGTGGCACGTATCGAGCAGCGGCGACGCCAGGCCCGCATTGCGCGCGGCCTCGGCGGCCAGTTGGTTGTTCTTCAGCACGTCGGCGATCGACGCCTGCACCTCGAAATCCTCGCGCACCAGCTTGTCGATCTTCACGCGCGACACGGCGCTGGCCATCGGGCCGGCGTCGAGCACGGCCTGGAATTGCGTCAGGTCCAGCCCGTAATGGCGCGCCAGGTGCGAGGCCTCGGCCAGCGCCGTCACCATCGGAATCAGGTAGCTGTTGACGGCCAGCTTCATCAACAGGCCCGCCGGCACCGCGCCGCATTCCACCGCCTGATGGCACATCGGCGCGAGCAGCGGGCGCACCACGGCCACGTCGTCCGGCTCGCCGGCCAGCATCGCCACGAGTTGCCCCGCCTCGGCCGGCTTGCGCGAACCAGACACGGGCGCTTCGACGTAACGGCCGCCGGCCGCGCGGATCTCGGCGTCGAGCGCGCGCGAATACTCGGCCGACATGGTGCCCATCTGCACGATCAGGTGCCCGCCCACGCGCTCGCCGAACGCGGGCGTGCCACGGCCGAGCACGGCGTCGAGCGCCGCAGCGGTCGCCATCATCAGGATCACTATCTTTGCGCTGCGGTAGACCTCGTCGACCGTTTCGGCCACCCGCGCGCCCGCTTCGCGCAACGGTTCGCAGCGTGCCGGCGAGCGGTTCCACACCACCAGTTCGGTGCCCGCGCGCGCGAGGTTGAGCGCCATCGGCTGCCCCATCACGCCGATCCCGACGAATCCCACGACTTCGCTTGCCATGCCTTGTCTCCTCGATATGCATCGTTGAAGCACGCCGCACGATGCGGCGCGCGACGTCGGGCGGCGGGGAAGGTACGCGGAGCGCGTGCCGGCGCGCGAGAAACGGCGGGGCGGCACGGTGGCGGAAGCAGGCTGAAGCAGGCGGAGGAAACACCCCGGCAGCGCGGCGGCCGGGTCGGCAGCAGCGGCGGGTTCGATGGCCCGGATCGGCGCACGTCGTCATCTCCGCGCACGATCGTGTCGCGCGCGTCGACGCTCATCCTAGCAATTCGCCGCGCGGAAGCAAGCGCGGCAGCGCATGGCGGGCCTGATTGGGCAGGATGCCCGGTGCCGTCATGCGCGGGCGGGTATCAGGCAGAAGCGCCTTCGCTGCACGGGCGAGCCTGAGGCGACGGTGCCCTCGCTGTACGGGCAAGCATCAGGCGGCGGCACCCTCACTGCACGGGAAAGCCCCAGGCAGCCGCGCCCTCACTGCGCGGGCGAACCTCAGGCAGCCGCGCCTTCGCCGCACAGGCGAGCCTCAGACACCCGCGCCTTCGCTGCGCGGGCAAGCATCAGACAGCGACGCCCTCGTTGCACGGGCAGCCTTCAGGCGGCCGCGCTTTCGCGCGCGTTGCGCGCTTCGTAAGCCTTCAGGTGGTTGTAAGCCACGCGCAACAGCTTCAGGCCGCCGTCGTCGGCCGGCGCGCGCGCGAGCAGATCGCCGATCACGTGATCGGCCTCGACGCGCGCGTGGTTCTCGACGTCGCGCAGCATCGAGGCGGTCATGCTCGATGCGGTGAACAGCATGCGGCGCGCGCGCTCGTGCAGCGATTCGCCGGCCGGGAAGCCGTTGTGCGCGGCGATGGCGGTCACTTCGCCGAACATCGTTTCGAGCAACTGGCGGCCGTCCGGCGCGGCCAGGATATCGCCCACCGAGCCGCGGAACAGCGACGTGGATGCGGCCAGCGTGGACAGGAACATCCACTTGTCCCACATCTTGGCGACGATATCGTCGGCCGGCAGCACGTCGAAGCCGGCGCCCGAGAACGCCTCGGCCACGGCCTGCGTGCGCGGCGTGAGACCGCCCGCCAGATCGCCGAAGCCCACCGCGTGCGCATCGTTCAGGTGAACGATGTGTTGCTCGGCATCGAGCGTGGCCGCGATCATGCAGAGGCCGCCCATCACGTTCGCGTCGCCGAAACGGGCCTTCAGCACGTCGATATGGCGCATGCCGTTCAGCACCGGCAGGATCGCCGTGCGCGGGCCGACGAACGGCGCGAACGATTCGATCGCGTCGTCCAGGCCATACGATTTGCAGCTCAGGAAGATCAGGTCGAACGCGCCGGCGCGATCGGCGTCGCCGGCCTGCACCGTCTTCACGTCGCGCAGCGTCAGGTCGCCGGCCGGGCTGCGGATCACGAGGCCGTCGCGCGCGAGCGCGCGAGCGCGCCCCTCGCGCACGAGAAACGTCACGTCACGCCCGGCCGCGGCCAGCCGCCCGCCGAA
>NZ_BAAILN010000120.1:60032-62600 GCF_054589155.1 Burkholderia sp. 3C | reverse complement strand
ATCCCGCACGGCCCCGTCGAACCCGCGCCGCGCCCGCGCGCACGAGGCGGCGGGCGCGGCGCGCAACGCGGCTTACTCGTCGTCCATCAGGCGGACCTTGACCTTCTTGCCCTTGACCTTGCCGCCGTTGAGCTTGCGCAGCGCATCGCGCGCGACGCTGCGCTCCACCGCCACGTAGGTCGAGAATTCGGTCACGTTGATCTTGCCGATCTGCGCGCCGGAGAAGCCGGCGTCGCCGGTCAGCGCGCCGAGCACGTCGCCCGGGCGGATCTTCTCCTTCTTGCCGCCGAGGATCTGCAGCGTTTCCATCGGCGGCAGCAGCGGTTCGTTGCTGGCCGGCGTGAGCGAGGCCAGCGGCGCCCATTCGACTTCACGCCCCTGCGCCTGCTCGATGCCGCCCACGCGGCCCATCTCGTTCATGCTGGCGAGACTGAGCGCCCAGCCTTCCTGATCGGCGCGGCCGGTGCGGCCGATGCGGTGCACGTGCACTTCCGGGTCGGGCGTCACGTCCACGTTGATCACGGCTTCGAGCTGGGCGATGTCGAGGCCGCGCGCGGCCACGTCGGTCGCCACCAGCACCGAGCAACTGCGGTTGGCGAACTGGATCAGCACCTGGTCGCGCTCGCGCTGGTCGAGCTCGCCGTGCAGCGCGAGCGCGTGGAAGCCCTGCGCGCTCAGCACGTCGAGCAGGTCGCGGCACTGCTGCTTGGTGTTGCAGAACGCGATCGTGCTGGCCGGCCGGTAATGGTTCAGCAACTGGCCCACGGCGTGCAGGCGCTCGTTGTCGTCCACCTCGTAAAAACGCTGACGGATCTTGCGCGCGTCGTGCTGCTCGACCAGCTTGATTTCCTTCGGGTTGCGAAGGAACTGGCGACTCAGCTTGGCGATGCCGTCCGGGTAGGTGGCCGAGAACAGCAGCGTGAGCCGCTCGGACGGGCATTGGCGCACGACGATGGCGATGTCGTCGAAGAAGCCCATGTCGAGCATGCGGTCCGCTTCGTCGAGCACCAGCGTGTTGAGCGCGCCGAGCGCGAGCGTGCCGCGTTCGAGGTGATCCATGATGCGGCCGGGCGTGCCGACCACGATATGCGCGCCGTGCTCCAGGCTGGCGGCCTGCGGGCGCATCGGCGTGCCGCCGCACAGCGTCAGCACCTTGATGTTTTCCTCGGCGCGCGCGAGGCGGCGGATTTCCTGGGCGACCTGGTCGGCCAGTTCGCGGGTCGGGCACAGGATCATCGCCTGCACGTCGAAGCGGCGCGTGTCGAGGCGCGCGAGCAGCGCGAGCGAGAACGCGGCGGTCTTGCCGCTGCCGGTCTTGGCTTGCGCAATCAGATCCTGGCCGGCGAGCGCGACCGGCAGGCTGGCGGCCTGGATCGGCGTCATCTCGGTGTAGCCGAGCTGCTCGAGGTTGGCGAGCATCGCGGGCGCGAGCGCGAGCTCGCTGAACGGGCGGGCGGGTGTGGCTTGGGTCATCGTGGCTCCTGGCTCAGAACGGGCGGCCTTCGATCTGCTCGTAGACGGGGTTGCCGTCCTCGTCGTCGTAGCGATACAGATAGTTGCGCGCGCCGCACAGCGGGCAGCGGAACAGGTCGCCCTGGCCCTCGTCCTTGATGACGACGTCGGCGAGTTCCCACGGCGTGCCGCAGCTCTGATTTCTGCAAGTAAACAAGTTCTTCTCCAACGGGATGCGGGGGCGCCCCGGCTGGCCGGGAGGCGGACGTGCGCCGCGCGGCAGCCGCCCGCGGCAACCTGGCGGAAGCCGGATCGGGGCGGGTGGGCGTGGAGCGGGGCGTCGGGGCGCGGATGGAATGGAGGCGATCGGTCGATCGCGCGTGCCGCGATTTTAACGGATGCGCGCGCGGAGGCCGGCGATTTCGATTCCCCCTAAGCGGCAGACTGGAAATGATTTGTAAGACTGTTGCGGCGACGCACGGCTCACGGTATTCTCCGGACCCAACCCACCCTGCATTCGAGTGCGTCGCTCGCACCCTGCAGGGCCGCCCACCGGCTCCTGGCCGGCGCACCCCACAACGAGAACCTGAGAGACGGCGCGGCAGCGCGAACCGGGTTTCCCTGCTCCGCGCGGCGAAACCGTTCCATGCAGCTCCCGCCGGCGCGGCACGACCGCGCAACATCATCGTTGCGGCAATCAGACAGTTCACGATTGCCATTTTTCAGAAGCCGCTATCGCGGCTTTTCTTTTTTCCGGCGAATGGCGCGGGCCGCGCGGCATTCGATTTATTTCGCGCCCGATCGGAATACGCCATTCGAGCGGTCGGTCTATTTACACGTACCGCTCGATAAGGTTTTCAAATGCAGAAAACCATTCGAATGACGCCCGACTATTGTTGGTAGAAACCCGAGAGCGCCTGTTGGCAAGGCACTGGGCGAATCCACATGGCATGTTGCGATACACAATATCGCTGCATTGCCTGCGATATAAATGCGCATTTATCACGCATCGCCATTTCGTTTATGTAGAATGACATCCCGACAGTTTACGAATTGAAGTGGGCATCGCGAAACACACCGGACAACGAATCATTTGAACCCGCCGGTGCGATGCCC
>NZ_BAAILN010000120.1:55640-59909 GCF_054589155.1 Burkholderia sp. 3C | reverse complement strand
CTGGAGCCTGAGAGACCGCGCCCCGCGCGCCGGGCAAGCCCCGGCGCGCGGCAACGCGCACCCGGTATCGGCCCCCCCTCGATCCACCTTATTCGAACGCCACGGCCTCGTGCGCTGGCTTGCGGCTGCGCGCGGCGATCAGGCATTCGGCGGCTTGCCACGCGTCGCCGGCAGCCTGCTCGCGCTCGCCCGCGGTGGCCGCGAGGATCGCCCCATCCAGCAACATCACGAGCTGCCGCGCGAGCGGCCCGGCCTCGGCCGGCGCAACGAGTTCGCCGAGCAGATCCTGCATGAAGCGGCGCAAGCCTGCCTTTTGCGCGAGCGCGAGACGGGCCGGCTCGCCGTTATCGCCGTTATCGCCGTGGAATTCCGACCACGCGCCCACGAACAGGCAGCCCGTGAAATCGGGCGAGGTGAACCAGCCGTGGTGCCAGTCGAACACCGCGCGCAGACGCTCGACGGCGGTGCCGTGCGCGCCGGCCGCGTCGGCCATCGATTGCCGCGTGGCGCCGGCCCGCTGCGACAGCACCTCGCAGATCAGGTCGTGCTTGGAGGGGAAATGGCGGAACAGCGTCATCTTGGCGACGGCCGATTCCTTGATGATCCGGTCGATCCCGACGGCGTGATAGCCGTGGGCGGCGAACAGGCGAGTGGCGGTGTCGACGATGCCTTGCTTTTTTGCGCTCATGCCTCGGGCGTCCTGTGGTCGCCCGGGCTGGCCGGCGCGCCCGGAGATCGAGCGTCGCATCCCGCCGGGCGCGTCAGGCGGCGCGGGGCGGGAAACCGGGCGAGACGCACAGCCTACCGTGGAAGCGAGCCGTCACGGCCCGCCGTGGCGCGGCCGCGACGCAGGGCGCGCGCCGACTTGTTGCGGTCATGGAAGCAAGGGCGCGAGCCGAATCGCGCTGGGGCCGACGCTCAGGCAGCGGTTTCGGTGTCGCCGCGCTTGTTGTTGCGCTTGGCGTCGTACATCGCCGCGTCGGCGATGCGCAGCAGCGTGTCGATATCGGTGTCGCGGGCCGTGACGGGCGCGATGCCGACGCTCGCGCCGACCGTCGCGACGATGTCGCCGCCCAGTTCGATCGGCTTGGCGATTTCCAGCGCGATGGTGCGGGCGAAGTCGCGCGGCGTGCCGTACGCGTCGCATTCGTCGACGATCACGAATTCGTCGCCGCCCATGCGCGCCACCAGCGCGTCCTTGCCAGCGAGCCGGCGCAGCCGTTCGGCCACCTGCGCGAGCAGCATGTCGCCGGCCTCGTGGCCGTAGGCGTCGTTGACGGGCTTGAAGCCGTCGAGGTCGAGATAGAACAGCGTCATGCCGGCGCGCATGCGCGTGCGCACCTTGCCGTTGGCGGCCTGGAACAGGCCGGCGCGGTTGAGCAGGCCGGTCAGCATGTCGTGATGCGCGCGGTGGTTGTTCTCGCGCTCGGCCTTCATGGTGGAGATCAGCATCGCGTTGAGGCGGCGCGCGGCGACGCTCATCGCGAACAGGTAGAACGGGATCTGGATCAGCGACAGCCACAGCACCTTTTCGCCCGACAGCAGCGAGCCGAGCGCGCACGGGCCGAGCGACAGCACGATCATCACGGCGACCAGCCGCGGCGCGGCGAAATTGCGGAAGCAGATGCCGCCCACCATCGCGGCGGCCGACAGGAACGAGAGCGTGGCCGCCACCCAGTCGCCGCTCAACGCGCTGATGAACGCGCCATAGCCCACCGATGCGCCCCACAGCGGCGCGAGGTTCAGATAAAGGTCGGTGGGGGTATCGCGGTGTTGGAGCGCGCGGCGGCGCGACAGCACCAGCACCACCAGGCGGATCGCGCAGATCAGGATTTCGCCGATCAGCCAGATGCGGAACGGCAGCGAAGGGTGACGCGATTCGAGCGCCCAGGCCACGGCGATGGTATTGAATACGCCGCCGAAGAAGATCGGCAGCGTGCCGAACAGGGTGCCGACGAGCGCGACGCGGATTTCCGGCGGCATGTCCTGGCCCGGTTCGGCCAGCCATCTCGCCAGCCGCCCGCGAGGCAACGAATACACTTCGGTCCTGCTCTGCACTTGACGTACCTTCGTCGGATCGCGGCCGGCACACGGCGAGCCGGCGGCGCTTATTTGGAATCGGACAGGCGATGGAGGTGGCTTGCATGCCGTGCCTCGAAGAGGCGGCACGCCGTCGGACCCCGCCGTCCGCCGTGGCGGACGGTTCCGACGCTCGCGCGGGCGCCGAGCACCCTGCCTGCGTGGCGGCGCTGTTTGCGCCGTGTGCAAGTCTACCAGCCCGGAGGCGGGGCGAAAAACGCGGTTCGATGATTCGGTTTGCTCGATGTTGCCGGCACGATCGCGTGGGCTTCGTGCCCCGGCGCTGCTTGCCTTGCCGGGGCGCGACGCCCGGCCGGCGCTAGAATGCCTGCTTCGCGCCGCCCCGCCTTTTGCCCTGTTCGCCGCCCATCATGTCGCGCTCCGCTCGCCACCACCGCCTGCCGCCGCTGAACGCCCTGCGCGCGTTCGAGGCCGCCGCGCGCCACCTCAATTTCCGGCTCGCCGCCGAAGAGATCGGCGTGACGCAAGGCGCTGTGGCGCAGCAGGTGCGCCACCTGGAGGACGTGCTGCAGCGCCGGTTGTTCGAGCGGCTGCCGCGCGGGCTCGCGTTGACGGCCGATGGCCGCGCCTATTTCCCGGCCGTGCAGCGTGCTTTCACGATCGTTGCGGACGCAACCGATACGCTGACCCGCCAGGCCTCGACGCTGACCATCACCACCGCGCCGTCGTTCGCGTCGAAGTGGCTGATTCCACGTCTCGCGCGTTTGCGCGAATCGCATCCGACGCTGGAAGTGCGGGTGATCGCCGATGAAAAACTGGCGACGTTTCGCGGCGACGGCGTGGATATCGCGATCCGGCTCGGCAAGCCGCCGTTCGGCAAGGGGCTGGCGGCCGAGCTGCTGTTTCCGCTCGACGTGTTCGCGGTGGCCGCGCCGGTGCTGCTCGACGCTTCGCCGCCGGTGCGATGCGGCAGCGATCTGGCCGCGCATGTGCTGCTGCACGATGCGCATGACCTGTGGCCCGAGTTTCTCGATGCGCTGGCGGCGGGGCCGGGTGTCGACGCGGGCAAGGGGCCGCGTTTCAACCAGTCGTCGCTGGCGATCGACGCGGCCATCGACGGGCAAGGCATCGCGCTGATGAGCGAGCCGCTGGTCGAGCGCGACATCGCGGCCGGGCGGCTGCGCCGCGTGCTCGATTTTTCGTTCCCGTTGTCGCTCGGTTTCTATGTGGTGTATCCGCAAGCGGCGGCCGACACCGAGGCGCGGCGCGCGTTGCGCGAATGGCTGCTTGCGCAGCGAGATCAGGATCGGCGCAGCCATGGGACGGACGCGTTGCGGATCTGAGTGGGGCAGGCGGTGCGCTGGGTCGCTCAGGACGGTTCAGGGGTGCTCAGGGTGCTCGGGGTGCTCGGGGTGCTCAGGGTGCTCAGGGTGCTCAGGGTGCTCAGGGTGCTCAGGGTGCTCAGGGTGCTCAGGACGCTCAGGACGCTCAGGACGCTCAGGACGCTCAGGACGCTCAGGACGCTCAGGACGCTCAGGGCGCGACCCAGCCGCCTCGCCAGCCTTGTGCGCCATCCGCGCTCCGTGTGTTCGCCACGCCTTGCGTGCTCCCGATGCTTCCGATGCCCGCAGCATTCCCGGCGCCTCCAGCGCCTTGCCCACCCTCCGCGTCATACACGAAGCGTGCGCGGCGGTGGCCATCCGCCGCCAGATCGAGCCAGTCGATCGCGTCGATGCGCACGTCGATCACGGCAAACTGCGCGAACCCTTCCATCGCATCGATCTCGGCCCCGTCCGGCGCGGCCGGCGGATGTGCGTCGGTCGGCTCGGCCACCGGCGTGCCCGGCGGCAGCGGCGCGCGATAGAGGATCAGCGTGCGCGGCCGGCTCGATCGCCAGATCGCGAGCCGCTCGGCTTCGCTCGCGCGCAGGCTGGCGACGCCTTCGGCGCGGATCTGCAAGCCGTTGGCGAGATCGCAGCCGACCAGCGCGAGGCGGCCGTCGCGGGCGATTTCGGCGGCCTTGGCCGAGCGCGCGTCGGTATGGAACATCAGCGTGCGGGCCGCGCGATCCACGCCGCGCAGCACCACGGTGCGCACCTGCGGCGCGCCGTCGAGGCCGAGCGTGGCCGCCTGCAGCATCGTGAACGGCGAGCGCTCGCGGCCTGCGTTCGCGCCTTCGTCGAGCAGGTTCCAGATGCGGTCGAGCAGATTGATCATGGCGGGCAGCGG
>NZ_BAAILN010000120.1:44672-55504 GCF_054589155.1 Burkholderia sp. 3C | reverse complement strand
GGCGTCGCGCCCGGGCCGCAATGGGCCGGGTGCGACGCCGGGGCGAGGAGGTCCGCGCGAGCTTGCCGCGCCGGCAGCAGGCCCGAGCAGGCCCGAGCAGGCCCGAGCGAACCCGAGCGAACCCGAGCGAACCCGAGCGAACCCGAGCGAACCCGAGCGAACCGGCGTGACGCCAACTCTCGCCAGGCGCGCCGTCAGACCGCCGTGTTGCGGCGTTGCAGCAGCGAGCCTTGCTGTTGCTGCGCCGAGGTGCCGGTGGCGACCGGCAGGATCGGGCCGCCGTCGGCATCGCTGTCGTCGCTGTGATCGACCTCGTGCACCGACGCGTTGCCTTCCGTCTTCTTGGTGCTGCCCATCTGCGCGAACGGCGCGTACATCACCATGCCGAGCAGCAGCGCCACGGCCAGGTTGTTGACGTTGGTCTGCGCGCCTTCGCTGAGGCCGGTGGTCTTGTCGGCGACGATCTGCGAGAGCAGCGTGCTGGCCGTAAACAGCGTCGCGCGGGCCGGGAACGCGCCGGTGGCGGTGTTTTTCAGCTCCTCGAGCGTCGGCATGTGGAGCGAGGCCTTCAGGGCCGGTGCGCCGCCGGCGGTGATCGAGTTCGACACCAGGTCGTCGGCCACTTCGCCGAACATGTTCCAGCCGGCGCGCTCGGCCGAGTGGTCCGTCTGCAGCACCTGGCCGGCCGCGCCCGCGCCCGACGGGCTGGACGTGTACGACATGCCCGAGCCCACCACCATCTGGTCGGCCACGTAGGCCGTGCCGGCGGCTTGCGATTGCGCGAAGCTCGGCGTCTTGTCCTCCTTCGGATCGAGCTTGACGAACTGCTGCACGCCGTCGCGCATCGCGCAATACAGCACGAACGCGCCCAGGCTGGCCGACGCGCCGGCCATGCTGCCGGTGCCGACCGCGGCCAGGCCCATCACGCTGCCCACCGCCATCAGGGCGAGACGCGAATTGCGGCTGGTGTTGGTGGCGATGCCCTTTTCCTTGTCGCGCATCATGCCGGTGACGAGCAGCGCGATCGGCGCGGCCGTCAGCATCAGGCCGATCATCGATTTCACGTCCTTCGACACCTTGTCGTCGCTAAGGAGTTCGCCGAGCTTCTGGCCGGTCAACTGACGCAGGAACGTCGGGCCGTAGACGGTCGGGATTCGCGCGACGATCGAGTGCGCGGCCGAGGTCACGAACTTGCCGACCGGGTTCTCGAAGTTGTTGTTGACGATGTCGTTGGCGAAATCGAGCACGCTCTGCACCATCTTGCGTTGCTCGGGCGTGCTCGGCTCGGCGCTGTCGTCGGTGCCGATCGCCTGGTGCAGCACGGCCATGTTCGCGTCGAGGCGCACCGGGTCGTGCGACACGTCGAACGCCTCGATCATGTCGTGCATCTGCGTTTCGAGCTGGCTCAGGCCTTCCGAGCTGAACTCGGCCAGTGCCGGCGCGTCGGTGATGTCCGTCTCGTGGATGCTGTGCAGGCTGTGGAGGCTGACCGAATCGGTTTCGCCGAGCATCGTGCGCTCTTGCTGCGTGGCGTGCGTGGGATGCGTCGGGCGGCGCTGCATGCGCGGCGGCGGCGGGTGCTGGGCGTTGCGGCGCGCGGCGGCGGCCGCCGAGCTGGACGCGGCGGTCGACGACGATGCGGTGGTTTGCGTCTGCGGGCGCGTGCGCACGCTCAGGCGCGAGCCGCCCTCCTGACGCTGCGAGGTCAGATCCGACAGCGCGTTGTTGCCGGCGCGCGTGGTGGGCGCGTTGGTCGTGTTGTGGGTGGTGGTGTGATCGGTCGGGGTGGACGACTCGCCGATGGGCGGCGTATTGGTGCGCCCGGAGATGCTGTTGGTTGCCATGAGGCCCTCTCGTAAGGATCGAGTCGCCGGTGCATGGCACATGCATCGACCTGATCCAGTGTTCCAGTGTTCGGCAACAGTAGCGAGATGGGGCGCGCGCCGGCGGCAAAACGCGAACGTGCGTCGTGCATGACGAAGAGGCCGCCGCGCGGGAGGCCGATCCGACATCTGCATTACATCGTGGCGTGCTGGATGCGGGGACGCATCAGGCGCGCGGCGGCGGGTCCTGTTCATCGCTCGCGTCGAAGCTGTCGCGGGCGTCGAAGAACGTGTCGCCGTCCTGGTCGACGTAGGGCGTTTCGGGCGGGCGGGCCGGCGGCGTGGCGGTGCTCGCGGCGTTCGCGCGGGCGGTGCCGGGGCCGGTGCTGCTGCCGGGCGTGGGCGGTGGCGGTGCCGGGCGCGTCGGCGGCGCGGTGCGCGGGGTGGCGGTGCCGCTCAGTGCGTCGAACGACTGGAAGCGCGACGCGGTGCTCGACCCGGCAGCGGACGTCGGATCGAGCAGGCTGTCGAGGCCGGTGCGGGTGCCTGCCGCGGGCGGGGGCGGGGGCGGACGCAGCGGCGAGCGCGCCGGGATCGGCGGCAGGGCCGATTGCGGACGGCGTTGCGATGTCGATGGCGCGAGCGGCGGCGCGATGGGGCGCTGCTGTTGCTGCGTGTCGGTTGGGATCGCAGGCGGGGTACGCGTGGGAGCCGGCGGCACGACGGGCTGCTGCTGCTGTTGCCGCGCGTCGGTCGGCACAGCAGGCGGAGTGCGCGTGGGCGCAGGCGGCGCGACAGGTCGTTGCTGTTGCCGCACGTCGGTTGGGATCGCAGGCGGAGTACGCGTCGGAGCGGGCGGCGCGACAGGCCGTTGCTGTTGCCGCGCGTCGGTTGGGATCGCGGGCGGAGTACGCGTGGGAGCCGGCGGCACGACGGGCTGCTGCTGTTGCCGCATGTCGGTTGGGATCGCAGGCGGCGTCCGCGTCGGAGCCGGTGGCACGACCGGCCGCTGCTGTTGCCGCACATCGGCTGGCACTGCAGGCGGCGTCCGCGCGGGCGGCGGCGGCCGCAACGCCGAGCGCGGCGGCACCACGGGCGGCACCGGCACCGCAGGCACCGCAGGCGGAGGCACCACCACGGGCGGCACCATCACCGCCGCCGCCTGCCGCTCCTGATAGCGCTCGAGCTTGTCGAGATCCGCGAAATCGGCCGACTCGGAGACGATCTCGTGCTCGCCCGACACCTGCGTGACCGACGTCGCGATCAAGCCCGCGTTGAGGCCCGTGCGCGTGGTGATCGCGTTCTGTTCCTTGACCTTCAGGTCGGACGCGATCCACGACGCCGGGTTCGTCATGATGTCGTCGATCCGGCGCGCCACGCTCGCGGTCGGCTGGCCGTGCACGGCGTCGCTGGCGGTCAGCGCGTCGATCTGCCTGGCCGCGCTGTCGCGCAGCCGGAAGCGATGGAAGAACGTCTGGTTCGGCGCCGAGTTGGCGCGCGCGTCGCCGAGCAGCGCGTCGATCTTCCGGTCGGCGGCCTCGTGCGCGGTGGCCCAGTGCGCGGGCGTGGCGGTATCGACATCCACGCCCTGCGCCTTGAGCGACTTCAGCGCATACAGGTCGCGCCACGCGCCCGCCTGCGCATCCACCGCGTGCGTGAACGTCTCGGCCGACTTGTATTCGACGTCGACCAGGCACGAGCGCGGCACCAGCTTGCCGTTGTCGCGCGCGATCTGCACGCGCGATTCGATGCCGGAATCGGTCAGCGCGAGGATCGCCGACGGCGTGTCGATCGACGACAGCCCCAGCCCCACGTCGTGCGCCTTCGGCCCGAGCGACACCGAGCCGCTCAGGCCGCCGGTCAGGCGCGCGACCCAGCGCGCGCCGCTGCCCGAACGATGCTGCTCGACCTGCAGCGCGCCGGCGTCGTCGTGAACCTCGCGCGTATGGCGGCGCGTGGCCGTATAGCCGGCGCCCACGCCGATGCCGGCGGACAGCGGCGTCTTGGGAATCCCGCCGTACACGCCCACGTCCACGGTGCCGCCGCGACGCACGGTGTCGTCGATGCCGTCGGTCCAGCCGACCGAAATGTCCGGATCTTCCAGGAACTGGTCCGCCAGGCGGTTCCAGGTGTCGCCCTCGTTGCCGGTGCGCGCCGTCGCGGAACTGTCGACCAGATGCTCGAACAGCGCC
This sequence comes from Burkholderia sp. 3C, assembly GCF_054589155.1. NCBI lineage: Bacteria > Pseudomonadati > Pseudomonadota > Betaproteobacteria > Burkholderiales > Burkholderiaceae > Burkholderia > Burkholderia sp. 3C. The sequence continues at coordinate 51,489 of NZ_BAAILN010000120.1, read as the reverse complement.
GCGTACTTGGTTTCGAGCGTGCGGTCGTCGAAGTTGGAGCCGTCGGGCAGCACGCGCCGCGCCACCCGCAGCGACACGCCGCTCGGCTCGTTGCGCTCCTGCTGGTGCAGCACGGCCTGGGTCGTCACGCCCGCGCGCAGGTAGGACAGGCCCACGTCGAAGTCGTAGCCCACGCGCACCCCGAGCCCGGCCTGCGCGCTGATGCCCTTGGCGGTGCCCATGAAGATTTCCGAGCCGTAGTTGCTGCGCGCGAACTCGACCAGCGCCGAGCGGTTGCCGGCCGCGCGAAGGTCCACGCGCGGCTGGATCGGCACGCCGTGCACGCTGAGCAGCTTGCCGACGTTGGCCGACAGCCCGCGCGTGCTGAAGCCGAACCGGTTGCCGTCCTGCATGCGCAGCCGCGCGCCGGACGGGATCGTCCTGACCACCTCGGACAGCGCCGCCACCACGCCTTCCTGGCCCGGCGTGGCGACTGTTTGCGGCAGGTTCTTGGTGTCGCTCCTAAGCGTATCCACCGCGCCGATGAAATCCGCGTCCTCCACCCCGGCGCGCTGCGTCCAGCCGGCGATGCGCTGCGCGTTGAACGGCACCGTGCCGAGCGCGCGGAACGCCGGGTCCTGCTGCGCGTTGCGGCCCGACCAGCCGGCCGTGTCGCGCAGCATCGCGTCGCGTGCGGGCATCAACTCCGGAGTGGCGGACAGATCCTCGGTGGCCAGCGCGTTGCGCATCTCGTTGGCCTTCGCGACGATCAGCCTGGTTTGCGCGGCATCGGGCTGGCCGGTCTTGAAGCCGCCCTGATCGAACCAGACATGCAGCGCCGCCAGCTCGGCGATCGAGTGGCCCGGCTGCGCGTGCGTGAGCGTCGCGGCGGGCTGCATCATCGGCCGGTCGAGCAGCGCGCCGCGATGCTCGGCCAGCTTGGCGAGCGACTTCTGTTCCTTGGCGATGGTGGCGCGCGTGACGTCCTGCGTGCCGCCGCGCAGCGCGGCCAGCGGCGCGCGGTGCTTGCCGACCGAGCGCGCGGCGAAGGTCTTCCAGCGCGTCTCGCCCGCCTGGTCGAGCGCCTTGCCGGTGAACTTGTGCAGACGCGAGCGCGTCTTCGCCAGCGGCGTGCCGGGGCCGTCCTCGCGATAGTGCTGGCGCCACGCGAAGAAGTCGCCCTTGTGCGCGGCGCTCATCTGCGCGACGCCGTGCGTGTTCGCGGTGGCCGCCGCCGAAAACGCGCGCGCGGCCAGCGTGGGCGTGCCGCCGGCCGCCACGTTGCGCGCCTGCACCGCGCCGGGCGCGGGGTCGTTGGCGGGCGTCAGCGCGTCGTGCGGGCCGGGATCGGCGTGATCGGCCGCTTCGAGCATGGTGCGCTGCGCGTTGATGCGCAGCGGCGTGTCGTCGGGGCGCGGGCCGCGCAGCACCTGCAGCGCGTCGAAGCCTTCCTCGGTGCGCGACAGGGTGCGCGCGGCGAGCCAGGCGCGGGCGCGGGTCTCGTCGAGCGGCTGTGCCGCGCCGGCCGGGTTCGCGCTGGTCGATTGATCCATCTGCGAGAAATCGAGCCGCGACATTTCATCGAGGATCGCGCGCGCGTCCGTGGAGCGGGTCGCGCCCGCGCTGCGCAACGCGATGGCCAGCAGCGCGCCGCGTTGCGTGGAGGGCGCGGCATCGGGCGCGCCGAGCCCCGCGAGGCGGCCGGCCAGGATCGCGTTGTCGCCGCCGTTCACGCGCTGCACGCCGGCCGGCTCGGGGAACCACACGTCGACCTGGGTGCGCAGCGCGTCGGGGCTGTCGAGCGATTCGATCCGCATCGCCTGCTCGTCGGCATCCTCGTGATCGTCCTCGGGCACTGCGGGCAGCGCGCCGCTCAGTGCCGCGCCGGCCTTCTTGCCCGCGCGGCGGCGCAAGGCCTCGGCGTGCGAGGCCTTCGGGTCGGCCGCGTAGCGCGCGCCGCCGGTGACGTATTCGCTGGCGCCGATCGGCCGGTTCGCGCTGATGCGCTGATGGAACGGCGTGGACAGTTCGGAGCTGGCGGCCTGCACGTGCGTGACGACGCTGGCGGCCACGCCGCGCGAGGCGCCCGCTTGCGTGCGAGCTGTGTTCGGTGCGGCGTTCGGATTGGCGTTGTGGCCGCCCGAGCGCGAGAACATCGCCTTCAGGCGGGTGGTGCCCAATTGGCGGCGTGCGGCATCGTGGTTCGGTGCGGGATGGACCGGGTCGCCCGCCGTGCGCGCGTCGGCCGGTGCGTTCTGCCGGGTCGCGTCGCGCCGGTTCGGCAGCGGCGCGGCCGGCTGCGTGGTCGGTGCGGCCTGCCCCGGCACCACGTGCGCCACGCCGGGCACGCCGCGCGCGGCCGGCTGCTGCGGCTCGGCGGCTGCGGTCCCACCGATGCGGGCGAGGACGGACTTGAACGACGGCATCGAGGCTCCGTGGCGCCATGCGGGCCTCGCGCTTCATCGCGAGGCCCGCATGTTGGGATGGAGTGCCATGCTAGGGCGCCTGCGTGACATCCATTAGTCACGACCCTCACGGTATCGGAAGCCATGTCGCGCCATGCGAAGCGGGCTACGCCGGGCGCGACTTCTCAGGGCGTGCCGTCGAGCGCGTCGAGATCGGCGCGGATTCGTTCGACGATGCGATAGGCGCCCTGCTCGGTGGCGCAGCGCAACGCGGTGAGCAGCGCGCGGCGCGTGAGCTCGGACGCCTCGCCGCGCGCCCGCGACAGCCGCCCTTGCAGATGCAGCAGCCAGGGCAGCGTCCAGCGCTCGCCGGTGCGGTCGGCGCGGCGCGCGGCCTGCGCGATGCCGTTCGCGAGCGTGTCGGCCAGCACCGGCTCGGCCTCGAACGGAATCGACGGCAGCAGCGTGGTGACGAATGCCAGCTCGACGGGCGGCACGCGGTGCGATTCGAAGCGCCCGGCGATCTCCGCGACCAGGGCGCGCGCGGCCTGCCGGTCGCCGGATCGGCCCACCAGCCAGCGTTGCACGTCGAGGCCGGTGCGCAGCCAGCGGCGCGGCGCGGCCGAGCTGGCCAGCTCGACGAGCGCCGCCGCGTAGGCCTCGGCGCGTGTCACGTCGTCTTCCACCACGGCCAGCGCGCAGGCGTGGCGCAGCGCGACGCAGCACGACAGCGGTTCGTTGTCGGCGGCCATCAGGTCGGGGATCTCGCAATCGCGCGGCGTGCCGCCCACCAGCCATTGCACGGTGGACAGCGCCGCGTTCGCGATCAGGTGCAGCGACAGGCCGTGGCGGGTGGCCAGCGCGCGTGCCTCGCGCACCACTTCGGGCGGGTTGGCGGCGTCGCCGGCGGTGCCGCCGAGCAGCGGAATCGCCTGATGCAGATCGCCCGTGTAGGCGCGCAGCATGCCCTCGATGAGCTGTGCGTTGTGCTGCGCGGCGGGCCAGCGCGCGGCGTCGGCGATCTCCGAATACTTGCGCGACAGCTCGCGCGCGCGCTCGGTTTCGCCGCGGATCTGCGCGCGGAAGAACAGGTGCAGCAGCGCGCGCAGCCGCGTGGAATTGTCGGCGCAGGCGCTGGCGATCTCATAGGCGCGCTGCCATTGAAGCGCCGCCTCGCTGGCCGCGTTGCGCTTGCAGGCCAGCGCGTTCGCGAGCGCCGCCGCCACCCGCATCTCGGGGCGAATTCGGCGCACCGCGCCGTTGTCGCCGCATACCGCCACGCGTCGCGCCCAGCCCACGTATTCGTCGCCGAGCACGAGCCGCACCCACAGCGGCGCGGAATGGTCGAGCAGGTCCGCGCCGAGTTCGGGCTTGCCGTTGTCGATGCTCCAGTCGAGCGCGGCGCGCAGGTCGGCCAGATCGTGACGCACCGATGGCGGCGCGAGAAACGGCCCCGCGCCGAAGCGGCGCGCCATGCTGCGCGCGATCTGCGCCGCGTGCAGCGCGCCCGGCGTGGCGCGTTCGGGCGTGCGCGCGAGTGTCGCCAGCGCGAAGCGGCGCACCGAGGGCGGCAATTGCAGGCGCAGTTCGCCGTCGCATTCCACCTCGTCGACGAGGCCCGCCGCCACCAGGTTGCGCAGCCGCCGGCCGGCCACCTCGGCCGGCGTGTCGTCGAGGCTGAGCGCGCGGTCGAACGCCACCAGCAGCTCGATCCCCGTGGCTTCGTCGAACGCGCCATGAAACAGCCCGAGCCGGCGCAAGGTGCTGCGCGTGCCCGCGTCGAGCCGGCCGTAGACGAATTCGACGCACGCCAGTTGCAGATCGCCATGCGGCAGCAGCCGGCGCCGCGCGCCCGAGCGCTGGGTGAGGAAGCGGTCGAGTTCGGTCGCGGCGCCGACGAACGTCGAGCGCACCTCGCCGCTGGCGGCCAGCGCGACGGCCAGATCGGCGGCCAGCAGTTCGACCGGATGCGGCATGCCGTCCACGCTCGCGCAGATCGACGCGGCGGCGGCCAGCGCATCGGCCGGCAGGCGCGTGGCGCCGGGCGAGCCATCGCGGCGCTGGCGGCGCAGGAAGGCCGAGAAGAACAGCGCCAGTGCATCGCTGTTGCCGGCGTCGTCGGGCTGGTGCGCGTCGGCCGAGACGCCGAGCGGCGCGACGGCGATGGTGCGTTCGCCGAGCACCGCGAGCGGCGCGTCGCCGGTGGCCAGCACGTGCACGCCGAGCGCGGCGGCCGTCAACTGCTCGATCACGCGCGCCACCGCATGCCGCAGCGGCGAGACGTGATCGATGACGATCAGCAGGCGGCGTTCCCGCAAGGTGTCGGCGAGTTGGTACGCATCGAGCTCGCCGCCGGCGGTGTCGACGTCGAGCGCATCGGCGATCGCATGCACCACGCGGTCGGGCGTCGACAGCGTGGCGAGCGGCACGTAGGCCACGCCGTCCGGGAAGCCCGGCGCAAGGCCGCGCGCCGCCTCGATCGCGAGGCGGGTCTTGCCGATGCCGGCCGCGCCGGTCAGCGTGACGGTGCGCGCGGCCGGCACGGTGGCCAGCAGTTCGGCCAGCTCGGCGTGACGGCCGACGAATGGCGACGGGTCGTGCGGCTGGGCCTGGGCGAGCGTGTCGCGCGCGAGCGGCGCGGGCTGGAGCGGTGCGTCGTCGAGCGGAGCGGGGCTGTCGGCGGGCGCGGCGGCCGCGTCGCGGGCCGGGCGTTCGCCGCCGTCCACGTCGGGCTGATCGACCACCCGCAGGTCGCCGGCGAAGCGGTAGCCGCGGCCCGGCACGGTTTCGATCAGGTCGCGATCGTCGCCGAGCACGCGCCGCAGCGCGGAAATCTGGGACTGGACGGTATTGGCGTCGACTTCGAGGCCGGGCCAGGCCGCTTCACGCAGCGCGGTGATGGCCACCGCGCGGCCGTTGGCGTCGATCAACAGGATCAGGATGGCGAGCGGGCGCGCGCCGATCGAGACGATTTCGCCGTCGGCGATCAGCAGGCCCGCATCGCGCAGCAGCCAGAAGCGGGAAAAAGCGATCGTGCGGCCGGCCGGGGTATCGGACGGCGCGAGCACGCTGCGCCGGTTGGGCGCGCGTGGGGAATCGGATTTCGACATCGGGGACTACACGGGACGCCTGACTCGGGTTGATCGGCCGAGCGGCGCTGGACGGTCATGCGCGCAACCAGACGTACTCCCCGGAGGCGATGCCGTCGAACATGTCGTCGCTCGATTCCATGATGTTGCGCCGCCAGTAGCGGCCATGCTCTGCGTAATGGGCGAGCAGATCGGCCAGTTCCGCACCGTCCACGCCGCTGTCGAACGGAATGCGCAGTATCAGTACCACGTTCCCGGTATCCGTGTCGATCCCCATTTGTGCCTGATCCTGCGCGTAAACCAGCAGATTCGCTTCGAGCATCAGGCGGAAAATCGTCAGGGTTCGGCCGGCGGTGACGGTTCCGTAATGGAAGTTCGCGTACATCGCGTCGATGTCGTTATCGAAGTAATCGAGGCGGACGTCGAAACCTTCGACCTCGATCGCGCGCGTGGTCAACACGTCCTGCACGTCGGGCAGGCCGATGACGGCGCAGAGATCCTCGATCAACCAGGTATAACGGTCTGAGCTCATGCGATGGACTGGGCTGGACTGGGAAGGCCGGGTGGGGGGGAACAACGGAAAACAAAAAGGGCGGCCGCCCGGAGCCGGGCGAAACCGCCGCCACGACGGCGCCGCGTGACGCGACGCCCGCGTGTGTCATTAACCGCCTTGCGATGCGCTTTTGACGTTGCTCGCGCCGCTCTTCATCACGTTCGCCAGCGAAGCCGCCATGCTCTGTTGGAGCTGCATCTGCGCCGAAGCGAGCGTCATCTGGTTCATCTGGTTGCTGATGCCTTGCATCTGCGATTGCGTCGATGCCGAATCGGCCGAGCCGGCTGCCGAGTTGGCTGCGCCGCTTGCAACGTTGCCTGCCGTGCTGGCCAAACTGGAGGCCGAGCCGGCCAGCGAACTGATATTACCGAGAGAAGGCATGGTGTTACCTCGCGAGTCTAGGAAGTTCGGTTTTCGAAGGAAAGACAGGTACTGCCACTGCGATGCCGGTCCGGTTCCGTCACGCCGTGGCGGGCACGGAGCCGGGCAGCGTTCGAAGGCGGCGTGCCGCCCGCGAATGGGTTACGACGCGTTCGCGCGCTGCTCCTGCAGCTTGGCGAGCGCTCGCGAGGTCGCGAGAAAGCCGCGATACAGCTTCGCGAGATTGCTGCGGTCGAGTTCGTTGGTCGACGGGGTCGCGCCGATCTTCTCGGCGGTCGCGTCGAGCGCCGCGCGCAATGCGTTGACGCGGGCCTGGCTGTCCGGCGCGTTCAGCAGCGTGCGGATGTCGTTGAAATCCTTGGCGTGCGGTTCGAGCGGTTCGTACATGATTTCGATCCCTGTGGTGACGT
>NZ_BAAILN010000120.1:44239-44533 GCF_054589155.1 Burkholderia sp. 3C | reverse complement strand
CCGGCGCGCCGGCGGCGCATCGGGGCGGCGTGCCGATGCGAGCATCGGCGCATACGAGCGGGCCGGTGCGCCTTGCGGCGCGGCTGCGGCCGGTACGTCGGCTGCCGCGGACGGCAGCGGCACGAATTCGTTGGCGTTGCTCGGCGGCTCCTGCGGGTTGGCCGCGTTGCGCGCGCTCTTGGTGTTGCGTGCGCCGTGGGCGCGGTTGCCGGCGTTGCCGCTGTTGCGGCCGGCCGTGGCCGGTGCGTTGCCGGTAGCCGTTGCATCGGCGGCGGTGTTGGCGTCGGGCGTGCC
>NZ_BAAILN010000120.1:31580-44163 GCF_054589155.1 Burkholderia sp. 3C | reverse complement strand
GTTTGCCGCAGTGTTCGCCGCGCTGCCGGCAGCGCCGTTCGTTGCGCCTTGTATCGCGCCGTCGGTCGACATGTCCGCCGGGGCGCTGACGCCCGTGTTCGCGCCGACGTTCGCACCGGTGGCCGTGTTCGGCGCGGCGGCGCCCGAGGCGAGCTGCGGGTCCGACGCGTAGATATGCTTCACGCCGTCGGGCGTCTGCGCGTACTGCACGCCGTCCGCCGAAATCATCTCCGAGTAGGCCGTGGCGTCCGTCGAACTGGCGTTGTCGGCCGATTCGGAGACATCCGAGACGATGTCCTTCACGTTCGGGTCGAGATCGGCGCGCACGCGGGCGATCGCCGCGTCGAGCGCCATCTTGTTGCCGACCGAGCCCTTGATCACGAAGCGCCCGCCGCCGCCGTACTGCACGCGCGCGCCCGGTACGCCCAGCGAATCCTCGATGCTGCGCGCCACTTGCGGCGCCACGTCGTATTGCGCCGCGACCTGGGTGATGGCGAGGCGGCGCAGCAACTGGCGCACCGCGGCATCGTCGGCCGAGCTGGCCAGCATGCCCGTCACCACCACCGTGTCGCCCACCGCGTGCGCGCCGAGGCCTTCGATGCGGGCCGCGGCCAGCGCGTCGGTCACGCGGTGCGCGTTGTCGTCGGCGTTCGGCGGCAGGGCTGCGCGGCTCATCTGCGCCGTGGACAGCACCGACACCGTCACGATCACCGCGCCCACGCCGAAGCAGGCCGCCGCGACGCCCAGGTAGCGGCGGCGCAGCGGCGAGGCCTTCGGCACCGGCTTGGTCATCAGCGTTTGCAGCAGTTCGTAGTCCGACGGCCACACGCCCGCTTCATCGCCCACGCAGAGGATCGTGCCGTCGAACTGCATCGGCACGAAATCCACCAGCAGGATCGTTTCGAGCGGGCCGCTGGTGGCCGTGCCGGCCGTCGCGGCGTTTGCTTCCGGCGTGCCGGGGGCTGCCGCGACCATTTGCGCCGACACCACGCCGGTATCGGCCACCGTCAACCACAGGTCGCCGCCGCGCCAGTCCGTCAGGCGAATGTCGGCCGCATCGTCCGTGCCGATGCGGTGCGCGCCGGGCGCGAGCTGCAATTGCGCGCCTGCGTGGGTGCCGGTGAGAATCCGCAGCAGTTTCATGGGTGCGTCGAGTCGGGTCACAGCCTCAGCTATCGTTCCGGCTAATGTAGGCGGTCGGCGGGGATCGGCTGGCGAAGGATGCGAAGCGGGAGCGTGGTATGCGAACGCAGGGGCGGGGGGGATTTCACGGGGAAGGGGGCGAAAACGTTGGCGGGGCGGGGGCTGAGGAAATCGGGGCGGGTCAGGCCGCGGGCGCGGCTGGACGGAACGAGCGGCGCGGGCAGCGTGCGGCGGGGATCTTCATGGAGGTGGCGAAACTCGGATTGCCGTCGCCCGATAAGGGGCGGTAAATGCCCTCGCGGCTCAGGCCGGGGGGCAGGCGAGTTGGCTGATGGTGCGCGAGCGGGCGATGTCGCCGAGTGCGGCGGCGATCAGCTCGGGATCGCCGTTCTCGACAGCGGCTTCGAGATAGGCAGCGATATCGGCCGAGGTGTGGAGGTAGTCGACGCTGTCGAAGTGGGTGAATTTCGTGGAGAGCATGGTGGTAATGGCCTGCGTTATGCGCTCGGGTTGGATATCTCGCAGCGCGGTATTCGGATGATTCGATTCGCGAACCTGGAGGAAGTGGCAATGGTAGCGGGCCGTCGGTGGGATGTCCGACATGGCTGACGGTTTTATTGCTTGCTCCATGACGTGAAGCAGCATTCGCGTGCGCATTCCGGGTAAATCGGCACGGTTGCCCGACTATCCTGATCGACTTCAATGGATGTGAGTAGCGCCCCGATGGCTGATCCACAATCGCCGCCGCTCTCGCATCGAGTTGCGCTCGATTCTGAATATGGAGGCCATCACAATTGCGACGTTACGACATCGTCAAGGGAGACAAAACCACTGCCGGTGGAACAGTCATGGCCGGTGATTCTCATGATCGGATTCATGATCAAGAACAAGCCTATGAACACGACCCGATATGGTGCCCCGTATGTCGATCGGTCGGAACTCTCGTTTGTACAGGTCCGCGCTTGTCGTCAACAGGTCCGGACGGCAGGGAAGCTGCGCTGAGTGATGATTTATGCGTATGCCAATGTGAGCCAAGCCCTCGCTTGCTTGCCTCTCAATATGTCTCTTACATCGATACGAGAGACGCGCCTCAATCTGGGCATCGCAGCCGGTTCCGTGCAACGGCGAATATCGAATACGACGAACAGGTCTGTCCCGCAGGCAATGGGGTATCGAAGGGCTATCCGTTTTTCATCGAAACACCTGGCGGATACACGCACTTTGGCCGGCTCGACAGCGAAGGCAATTTGCCGCGTATTTATTCCGCATACGCCGATGATTACGTCGTCTTCTGGGGTGATGAAGCGCTTGAAAGACAAGTGGAGGCATAAGGCATGCCCAACCCGAGAACCGTGGTGCGTACCAACGCTTCCCCTAATTCCGTCAAGCATGTCCAACTGACGGCCGTTACATTCCAGGCGCTATGGGATGCTTATCCAATGGGTAATCCTTACGATAATTCGACATATTCAAATCAATGTGCGATTCGAATGAGCGTCATGCTGCATCGTGTTGGAATCGAGATGAAGTCGTTTTCGTCAAAGGTGATCAAGCCGCTCGGCGGGCAGCCCAGCATTGGAAGAATACTCATCGATGGGAAGGCGACCGCGACCCGAGCCAACGAGCTTGGAGAGTGGTTGAAATTGCAGCCGATAGCCGGTATGGGCAATGCGGAAAACATCACGGGAACAAACTGGGAATCGAGGGTCGAAGGCCGCACCGGTATCATCATGTTCGATGGGTATTGGGCTCGTGATCGAGAGTCGGCGGACAACGCCAGCGGCGGACATATCGATCTTTGGAACGGCTCGCGACTCACGATCAGCAGCGCGCAAGGTGTGTTTTCGGTTTTTGGCCGGATGATCGGGATAGAGCGTGCCCATATCCCAGGGACGAGTTACGGGTATTCCGATTTGAGAAAATCGAAAACGGTATTGTTTTGGGAAATCAAATGAAGCGTGCCGCGCTGGGTGCCCTGGGTTTATCTTACGGCCTGCTGTTGACATGGCTCTGCTTGTATTTGTTCAGCCATGTCGAGTCCGCTCCCACGAAAGCGGTGTCGGCAGGATGCCATGAAATAGATAAATGCCCGGTGCCTTGGTGGGTTTTGCCCTCGATGGTCGCTTATTTTTTCGGACCATCGATCGCTTTCATGCTGTTGAATGCCGTTTCCTGGAAGCGATGGTCGATTTCCGGATGGGCCTGGTGTTTTTTTGCACTGACGTTGGCGACGATCGCTTTGTATTTATCGAATCTCGCCAACCGCTAGTCGGCCACCCCCTCACCCCTTCCCCCCCTCCGCCTTCTTCCCCGCCCGCCCCAAAATCCCCGCCTTCACACTCTGCTGAATCGCCCCACCTCGTTCCCGCCGCAATTTCCCCGCCTTGAACTCGGCCCGCAGCATCACGAGCGGCAGCACCATATTGAACGACTGGCTGCCGGTAGAAGGCCCACCCGCCAGCGCCAGCTCCCGCAGCGCCGCAATCCCGCCGGCGCCCACGTGGCCGATCTTCATTTCGATCTGCTGAAGATCGATCATCGCGGCGGCCAGTTTCGCGGCCCAAGGCGTGGCGTCGGCTTGGCCCGCGCTGGCGCGCAGCTTCACCACGGCGTCGTTCCAAGCAGTACGCACCGCCTCGGCGCGCTGCGCGTCCTGGCCTTCGCCGAACTTCGCCGCGATCGCATCGAGCGCGCTCGGCGGCGCGGTTTGCGCCGAGGCCGGGCGCGGCCCGCCCGCCTGGGCATCCGCACCGGCGCCGCCCGCCTTGCCGGCCTCCACGGGCGTGTCGTCCTGTTCCTGCTCGCGCCCGCGTCCGCCGCCACCGCCGCGCCCGCCGTTCAGCGCGTCCATGTCGTCCTGCTTGAACGAGGCGTCGCCGTCGTCGTCGCCGCCCGCGCCGCCCACGTTGTTGCGCTTGGCGCGCGCCACGTTGGCGCGCTTGCGGTTGCGCGCAAGGCTCGCGAACTTGCGCTGCGCGGCCTGGTTGCCGTTCTGCGCCTGGTTGGTGTTGGTAAACAGCGTGCCGTTGTAGGTGGTGGCTTTCTGCGCCTGCCGCGCACCTTCCTTGGCGGCGGTGTTCTGCTGCGCGTCGCCGGCGCGGCGCGCCTGATCGGCGGCGGCGGTGGTTTGCGGGCGAACGGTCGGGTTGCGGTTGATGGCCATCGGGTCGGTTTCCGGTCAGAGCGGCACGGCGGTGCGCATCATCTGGTTCGCGAAATGCAGCACGGCGGCGCAGCACACCGGCGCGACGATGATGATCGTGATGGTCACGGCGATCAGCTTGATGACCTGCGGCAGCGTCTGGTCCTGCAGCGAGGTGATCGCCTGCACGAACGACACGCCCAGCCCCACCACGGCGGCGACGATCACGGGCGGCAGCGACACGGTCAGGCACAGCAGCATGCCCTGCGTGGTGAAACGGATCAGCGAATCGACATCCATCGTCGCTCCTTACTTGTAGGTCATCACGAGGCCGTGGATCAGCGTCGACCAGCCGTCCATCACCACGAACAGCAACAGCTTGAACGGAATCGCGACGTTGGTCGGCGTGACCTGGTTCAGCCCGAGCGCGAGCAGCACGTTGGCGATGATCAGGTCCACCACGATGAACGCGATATACAGCAGGAAGCCGATCTTGAACGCGTCGGTCAGCTCGGACAGCGTGAACGACGGCGCCAGCACGATCAGGTCATGCTCGGTCAACTGCTGCGCCTGCTCCTTGGGCCACACCACGGCGGCGGAGCGCAGGAAGAAGCGTTTCTCGCGTTCGGCGGTGTGCTTCTCCAGGAACGCGCGGAACGGCTCGCGCGCCGCGCCGAACGCCTGGATCAGCGCCTGCGACGGCTGTGCCGACAACTGCTGGCCCTCCAGCGCCTTCTGCGCCTGCATGCCGATCGGCGCCATCACGTAGATCGACACCAGGATCGCGATGCCGTTGAGCACCATGTTGGGCGGCACCTGCTGCACGCCGAGCGCGTTGCGCAGCAAGCCGAGCACCACGACGATCTTCGCGTAGGAGGTCACCACCATCGCCACGAAGGGCAGCAGGCTGATCGCGATGACGACCAGCAGCAGCCCGGTAATGTCACTGAACTGAACCATGCCGATGCGCCATCCTGATGATTCGTACGCCGAGATGCTCGCCAACCGTCACGAGTTCGCCAAATCCCACTGTTTGCCCATGCACCACCAGCCGCAACTGCGCATCGGCGGCCGGCACCGGCAGTTCGACGACATAGCCCGGGCCGAGCGCCGAAAGCTGGTCGAGCGGCAGCGCGACCGTGTCGATCTCGAACTGCACGGGCAGCTCGAGGTTGCCGACCACGATCGGTTCGTCGGGGCGATCCGTCGCGAGGCCGACATCGGCACGGGTCGAATCGAGTTCGTCGGACATGGTCCACTCCTGAGTAAGGGTAAGCGTCCGGCCGTCGAGCGACGCGCCGGCGTGCGCGCGCAGATGGCCGCGCGCGCCCCACGCGGCCACGACGCGCGGCGCGCCGCCGCCGTGCAGCGCGGCTGCATCGAAGGTCGGAAACAGGCAGCGCAGCAGCACGTCGCCGGGTTCGAGCGCCGAGAGCGTCTCGACCGCGAAATGGCGGGTGCCGACGATGGCGCTGCCGGGCAGGTTCAAGGCGGGAAACGCGGTGCGCCAGGCGTCGCCCGCAGTGCGGGCGATCAGCGCGTCGAGCGTGCCGAGCACGGCGCTGGTGGCCGCCACGGTGCAATCGATGCGGGTTTCGCCGAGCGCGATCGACAGCGCCATCGGCGGCAGGTCGAGCTTGGCGTCGGCAAGGCAGTCGGCCAGCGGGCGGCGCATCACGGACACCACGCGCGGCGTGTCGAAGCCCATTTTCCCGAGCGCGGCGGCCAGCGGTTCGAGCAGCACGCCGGCCACCGTCTGGCGCAGCGCCAGCTCCGCGCCGCTCGGCGACAGCATGGCCGGCGCGCCGGGCACGCCGGTGCGGTCGGGCCAGGCCAGGATCGCGAGCGCCGGATGCGCGTCGAGATCGAATTCGACGAACACCGGCCGCGCCGCGCCACCGGGGGCGGCCAGCGCCAGTTCGAGCACGGCCGGATCGCGCAACGTGCCGCGTGCCGCGCCGGGGCCGACGATGGGCGCGATGCGCAGCACCCGCGCGCCGGTGGCGGCCAGCACGGCGGGCGCGAGGCGCGCGTCGTGCGCCGTCTGCGACAGGCGGGCCAGGCCGACGTCGACACGGCGCGGCACCGCGCGCGCGATCGCAGCTTGCGTCGCGGTCGTGGCGGGCGCTGCGCTCGCGGCAGGCGTCGGTCGTGCCGGCGGGGCGACGTGCGGCGCCTGAGCGTCGGGGGCGCTCGCGGGGTCGTCGCTGGTCGTCGCGGTCAGAAAGTCGGCCATGCAGGGAAGCGGGTGATTACCAGATGGTGAGTTCGATGTCGCGAACCTCGCCCCACGCGCGCATCGTTTCGGCGAGCTCGCGCTGGAGCATCGTGCTGTGGGTCAAGAGTAAGTCGCGCGCGGTCGGGTCCTGCGCATCGAACCGAAGCAGGAGACTGAAACGCGAAAGCGACAGCGACAGCCGCGTTTGCGGCAGCAGCGCGGGATCGAGCGTCATGTGCGCTTCCCAGTTGCCCGCGTTGGCGATGGCCGGATCGCCGCAGAACGCCGCGATCTCGCGCGTCAGCACGCCGAGCACCTGCAGGTACTGCTGCTGGTGCATGTAGACGGCCGACACGATCGGCACGGCGGCGCGCTCGACGCGGGCCGGCAGCGTATCGCTGTCGTCGGCGGCCGGGATGGGCGAGAGCGTCGCGCCGGGGTCGTCCGCGGGCGCTTCGGCATCGTCCGGCAGGTAGCGCGGATCGAAGTACAGCGCGATTTCGGGCTGCGCCGGCGCTTCCTCGGGCGTGTCCTGGCCGCCCGTTTCGGCCTGCTCGCGGGCGGGCAGCCGGTGCGGCGCGCGGCGCGAGGCCAGCGAGGCGTAATCGAAGCGGCGCTCGCGCGGCCGGCTCGGCTCGGCGCTCGCCGCGCCCGGAATGATGCGCGCCGAGCGCGAGTCGATGGCGGTCATGGGCGGCTCAGGCGTTCAGCGTGACGCGGCCGACCGGCTTCAGCTCGACGTGCTCGCCCAGCTCCTGGTACGAATACACGGCCAGCCAGCCGAGCCGCGCCTCGATCATGCGGCGCACGTAGCGGCGGATATCCATCGACGTGACCAGCACCACGCCGTCGCGCGGCGCGGTGCCGACGAACGACTGGATGCGATCGATCAGGAACGCGGCGTCGTTCGGCGGCAGCGCGAGGAAGTTGCCGGTGGGCGTCTGCTTGATCGCGGCGCGAATGTGCTGCTCGGCCTGCATGTCGAACAGCACGGCGGAAAGCTGGCGCTCGCCCTTGGCGGCGCGGTGCGCGAGAAAGCGCGAGAGATCGCCGCGCACGTACTCGGTCAACATCAGCATGTCCTTTTCCTTCGCGCCCCAGGCGATCAGGCTTTCCATGATGGTGCGCACGTTGCGGATCGACACCTGTTCTTCGAGCAGGCGGCGCAGCACGTCGGCGATCCGCTGCGGCGGCAGCACCTTCTGCACCTCGGCCACCAGGCCCGGCGCGTCATGGCCGATCTGGTCGAGAATCCACTGCACTTCCTGGATGCCGAGAAACAGCGTGGCGTGGCGGCGCATGGCGGCCACGCAGGCGTGCGGGATGATCTGCTCGGCGCGCCACACGGGCGTCTTGGGCGGGATCGCCTTGTCGTCGAGCCAGCGCGTGGGCAGGCCGTCGGTGGCGATCAGCGGGCCGGGCTCGGTGCGATCGGCCAGTTGCTGGTATTTCTCGGCCACGCTGGCCGCCACGTCGGACGCCAGCAGCGACAGGTCGGGCAGCAGCACCTTGCCCGCCGGCAGCGCGACGCTCAGGTGCGGCACGTCGTGCACCAGGATCTCGAACGTGGAAGCGGCCAGCGGCGCGTGAATCCACATCGTGATGCCGGGGAACGGCAGCCCGAGCAGCTCCTGCAGCGCGTTGCGCTCGCCCTCGAACGCGATGTCGAGCGTCGGCAACGACAGCCGCGCGGCCAGGTCGGGCGAGATCCGCACGCCCACCGCGCAGGCGAACTGCGGCGCGCGCGGCAGGATCGGCGGCACCTCGGTCTTCGCGCCGGAGCGCTGCATCGAGGCCAGCGTCTCGCCGCCGCCGTGCTCGCTGTCGCGCGCGGCGGGCTTCTTGGAAAGCTTGTAGCCGGCGAATGCCAGCAGCCCCGCCAGCATCACGAACAGCAGCGCCGGAAAGCCCGGCACGGCCGCGAAGCCGAGCAGCAGCAGCGCTGCGAAGAACAGCGCGCGGCTGCTGGAGCCGAGCTGATGGCCGATCTCGTCGCCGAGCGAGCGCTGCTTGGTCTGGCGCTCGTCGGCCACCCGCGTGATCATCACGCCGGCCGCCACGGACAGCAGCAGCGACGGGATCTGCGACACCATCGCGTCACCCACCGACAGCACCGAGAAGCGGTTCGCCGCGTCGCCGGCCGACATGCCGTGATAGGCCACGCCCACCGCGATCCCGGCCAGGATGTTGATCAGCGTGATGATCAGGCCCGCGATCGCGTCGCCCTTCACGAACTTCATCGCGCCGTCCATGCCGCCGTGCAACTGGCTTTCCACCGCCAGCGTGGCGCGCTTGCGCTTGGCTTCCTCGGGCGTCAGCAGGTTGGCGCGCAGGTCGGCATCGATGCTCATCTGCTTGCCGGGCAGCGCGTCGAGCGTGAAGCGCGCCCCCACCTCGGCCACCCGCTCCGAGCCCTTCGCGATCACGATGAACTGCACCGTCGTGATGATCGCGAACACCACCAGGCCCACCACCAGGTTGCCGCCCACTACCAGCTTGCCGAAGCTCTCGATGATGTTGCCGGCCTCGGCGTGCAGCAGGATCGACTTGGTCGAGGCGATGTTCAGCGAGAGCCGGAACAGCGTGGTGAACAGCAGCAGCGACGGGAACGCCGAGAGCGCCGAAATGTCCGGCACGTACATCGTGATCATCAGGATCGTCACGCTGATCGTGATGTTCAGCGCCAGCAGCGCGTCGATCATCAGCGGCGGCAGCGGCAGGATCATCAGCGAGATGATCGCCACCACCAGCGCGACGATGCCGATTTCACCGCCGGCGGGGAGTTTCAGGGACTTCAGCATCGTGGCTCCGGAGGCTGCGCTCAGTGAACGGGCGGATGGGGTTGGGAATGCGCATCGCGGCTCGCGCCGATCGAATCGACCCAGCGCAGGATCGCCGCGATGGTTTCGAACAGCGCGTCGGGAATCGGCTCGTCCACGCCGACCTTGTAGAGCGCCCGCGCCACCGGCGGGTTGCCGACGATCGGCACGTCGGCCTCGGCCGCCGCGCGGCGGATCGCGGCCGCCGCCTCGTCCATGCCCTTGGCGATCACCACCGGCAGCGGATGTTCGTCGGGCGCGTAGCGCAGCGCCACCGCGTAGTGGGTGGGGTTGACCACCACCACGTTGGCGCGCGCCATGCGCGGCGGCGGCGAGTTGGCCATCTCGCGCGCGATCCGCTTGCGTTCGCCCTTGATCATCGGGTCGCCTTCGTCGCTCTTGTGCTCGCGCTTGACCTCGTCCTTCGACATCTTCATCTGCTTGATGAACAGCATCTGCTGCAGCTTGACGTCGGCCGCGCCGACCACGATGAAGATCACCGCCGCCACCAGCATCAGCTTGAGCAGGATGCTCCAGAACATCGCCGACAGCTCGGCCAGCGGCTGGTACAGCGCGCCCGACACCAGCGGGATCAGGCCGCGGATCACCACCCACATCACCGCGAAGATCAGCGAGGCCTTGACGATCATCTTGGCGGTCTCGATCACCGTCTTGATCGAGAAGATCTTCTTCAGGCCTTCGCCGGGGTTCAGCGCGTTGATGTTCGGCATGACCGGCTTCAGCGCGATCTGCAGGCCGACCTGCATGCCCGAGCCCATCAGGCCCGCGAACGCCGCGCACAGCGCGAGCGGCACCACGGCGAGCAGCGCGATGCCGCCGAAGCGGTACAGCCGGTCGTACATGTCGGTGAGCGTGTGCGGCGTGTTGACGAATTCGAGCGAGCTCATCACGAGTTGCCGCATCGAGTCGCGCAGGTGCGCGCCGGTCGCCATCACGAAGCCGATCGCGGCCGTCATCGAGATGGCGTCCGCGAGGTCCGAGCTTTTCGAAACCTGGCCGTCCTTGCGGGCGTCGCGCAGTTTCTTGTCGGTAGGTTCTTCGGTTTTTTCGTCGCTCATCGCTCGCTCGGCGCGGGTTGTGCGCAAGCGCCCGCCGGGCGGGGCGGACAGGGGTTGGCGGGGCGGCCGGCGGCGCTCGGGCTGGCTTGCGGCGGCGAGGCGGCAGCGTCCAGCGGCGGCGCACGCACCGAGCCGGTCGGACGAAGATAGCCGGGGGGCGTGGCGGGGAGGGGGAGGGACGCGAATCGGGCGATGGGGATGCGAAGTTGGGGGCGGGGCTCGGCCGGGCGGGGCCGCAACGTCCGAAAAAATCGGGGGCGGATGGCTCGATCGCTGCGCCGGACCGGCGCCCGGCCGGCTTCGCTTTCGCTGCGCTGCCTTCGCATCGCCGCCCGCACGCGCCACGGCCGGTTGCTAAGGTTCGATGGTGCGTCCGATCGACCCCGAGCGTGGCGCGAAGAATTCCGCCAGGAGAATGCGCGATGACCAACGCCACACCCGATTACCTGAATTGCAGCCCGGAGATCGTCGGAGGACTGATCGAAACGGCTTCGGATGCGCTGCTGCAGACCTTCCCGAAGGTGTCGGTCGATCCGTACGACATCGAGCTGATGCTCGACGCGCTGCGCGTGCTGCGCCCGAAGGTGCCCGAGATCCAGATGCTCGACGGCATCCTGCACATGGTCCGCAACCATTGGGACGACGCGATCCTGGTGCTGCGCGAAGTCAGCGAGAGCGCGCCGCGCTTCGCCTACGCGAAGGCGCTGCTGGCGTTCTGCCTGTCGACCAAGGGCGACGGCGACTGGAAGCTGATCGCCAACGAAGTGCTCGAGACCAACCCGACGCGCGACACGGTTTCGCTCGTGAAGGCGCTGCACGCCCGCGAGGAATTGCTCGGCGCGGTGCATGCGAGCCGCAACGGCAGCGCGTTCGTGCCGCCGGCCTCGATCGAGGAGCTCAACGACGAGCTCGCGAATCGCGGCGATCACCCCGATACGCATGCCCCGATCGCCGCGCCGGTCGCGGGCATCGAATCCCTGCCGTTCGGCGTCGCGCTGCGCGCGTGAGCGTCGCCGGTTCGTCTGACGGAGGACGACTATGACTGCAATCGATCATTCCGCGGCGCTGCGCGCCTCGCTCGAAGCCCTGAACAAGCCGGAAGCGGCAGGGGGCGGCACCTCGCCCGCCGCCGCCGACAAGTTCAAGGCGATGATGGACAAGCCGTCGATGGCGCCGCCGCACGCGGCCCAGAGCCCGTCGATGGAAGTCGCCTCGAAGCTGGTGGCCGCGCAGGACGCCGAGTTGCAGCGCAGCGTGACCGACGCCGCCCAGTTCATGCAGCAAGCCCCCGAGATGAACCTCAACGAGATCAACGCGGGCTCGATTCGCCTGACCTACGAGCTGGCCGCCACGCAGCTCGACATGGAAGCGAAGATGGGCGTCGTGAACTCGTCGAAGTCGTCGATCGAAACGCTGATGAAGAACCAGTGACACGCGGCGCCCGCGGGCGCCGTGCGGTCCGCCGCGAGACTTACCCCATGCCACAGACTCGGTCAGGATGGCGGCGTACGGCCGTCGCGGGCGCGTTCGCGCTCTGCGCGCTGCTCGCCGGTTGCAAGAAGGAACTGTACGGAAACCTGTCCGAGCAGGACGTCAACGAGATGGTCGTGGCGCTGCTCGAGAACGGCGTGGACGCCTCGAAGGACACGCCCGACGGCGGCAAGACCTGGACGCTCGACGTCGACGAGAACCAGATGGTGCGCGCCATGGAGGCGCTGCGCTCGCGCGGCCTGCCCAAGAGCCGCTACGACAATCTCGGCGACCTGTTCAAGAAGGACGGCCTCGTTTCCACGCCGACCGAGGAACGGGTGCGCTTCATCTACGGCATGTCGCAGGAGCTGTCGTCCACGCTGTCGAAGATCGACGGCGTGCTGGTGGCGCGCGTGCAGATCGTGCTGCCGAACAACGACCCGCTCGCGCAGACGATGAAGCCGTCCTCGGCGGCGGTGTTCATCAAGTACCGCCCGAATTCCGACGTGGGCGCGCTGGTGCCGCAGATCAAGACCCTGGTGATGCACAGCGTCGAAGGCCTGACCTACGACCAGGTCAGCGTGACGGCGGTGCAGGCCGATCCGTCGGACCTCGCGCGCCAGCCGCAGCCGCCGCAGGGCGGCGCGCCGCTGGTGTGGATCGTCAGCGGCATCGCCGGCGCGGTGCTGATTCTCGCGGCGGGCCTGCTGAT